>NZ_RZPL01000682.1:0-3052 GCF_004022805.1 Mesorhizobium sp. M7A.F.Ca.CA.002.04.1.1
CGCCGGTGTCTTGAGGCTGGCTCCCGCTGATCGCCCTGGTTGTGGCGTGATCCGGAACCTATAGCGCCTCCCGCGCATTCAAGGCTGCGGCCGGTGCACTGCGCACCGGTGTGCTGTTTGAGGGGAGGACGACATGGGTTTCGACCAGTATCACGAACCGCCTGAAGAACTGTCGCAGGAGGTGCGGACCTTTGCCCGCATGATCACCTCGCTGATCGAGGAGGCGGAAGCGATCAGCTGGTACGAACAGCGCATGTCGGTGGAGAAGGACCCGCAGGCGCGCGCCATCATGAAGAACGCGCAGGGCGAGGAGTTCAAGCATTTCGGCATGGATCTCGAATTCCTGCTGCGCCAGAAGAAGGACTGGCGCGCGGAACTGAAGGAAATCCTGTTCACCACGGGCGACATCGTCAAGGCCGGGGAGCGGGGCGAGAAGAAGGTGGACTAGGGTATGTCGATATTCAGGTGAGGCCGGCCTGCAAACGACGGCTTTCTGCGCTTCCGGTGCTCACGGACCCGAATGTCCGCTCCGCTCCGGTTCTCAAAAGCCATCATTTTCGGCTCGGCCTGACCTGAATCTCAACACACCCTGGCTCAGCGTTTGACAAATTCGCCAGGTCCTGCTGCTGCGATTAATCGCTGTCGCGCGCGACCAGTTCCAGCGGCCAGACCTCGCGGATGATCCGCGGACCCTCCGGGCCGGCGAAGGCGGGAAGCGACGCCAGCAGCATTTCCGCGAGCCGTTGTCCCATCGGCTCCAGCGCCGGGCGGAAGGCGGTCAGGGCTGGCGAGAAATAGCGGCAGAGCGGCGTGTCGACGATGACGGTCACTGCCATGTCGTGACCCGGCCTGATACCCATCTCTGCCAGCGCCTTGCAGCCGCCCAGCGCCATCGCGTCATTGTTGAAGATGATGGCGGTCGGCGGAGCCTTGGAGCGCATCACCTGCGGCGTCACCCCGTAGCCGCCGGCCTCGTTGATGAAGCCGGACGCGATCAGCTCGGGGTCTACCTCGATGCCGTGCCGCCGCAAGGCCTTGCGATAGCCGACCAAAAACAGATAGCCGAAATTAAGGTCGAGCGACGGGCGGACGGCGGCGATGCGGCGGTGGCCGCGCGCCACGAGGCGGTCGACCGCGTCGGCGCCGGCCTTCTCGAAATCGAGGTCGAGGGAAGGGTAGGACTTGGTTCCGGAGCGGCTGCGGCCGAGCGTGGCGAAGGGAAAGCCGGCCTGGGTGAGATAGTCGATGCGTTCATCCTCGCGCCGCGTCCAGGCCAGCAGCACCGCATCGGCGCGGCGCGTCTCGACGACGCGGCGCAGGCGCTCCTGCTGGTAGTCGCCCGGCGCGCCCATGACCACGGTCAGGTCGAGCCCGCTTTCCGCAAGCCTGGCCTGCAGCCCGATCAGGAACGGAATGAAGAACGGCTCGCCATATTGCTGGTCGCCCGGATGCGGCTGCAGCATGAAGGCGATCGAATGGGTGGCGCCTTGCCGCAGACTGCGGCCGGACTGGTTCGGCGAATAGTTGAGCGTCCTGGCCGCCTCGAGCACGCGCTGGCGCGTGTCGGCATTGACGTCGGCGCGGCCGTTCAGCGCCCGCGACACCGTGCCGATCGAAATGTTCAGGTGACGGGCAAGGTCATGAATGCTGGATGCCAAGTGACTGTACTCCCCTTGCTTGGCTAGCACCGGTAGCCGCTCAGGCCAAGGCGACAGGACGATTTTCACGAGCGGCCAATTGACATTCTACGCCTTCGGGTGTGTTCTCGTAAACGTTTACGGAAAAACGTTTACGGTCATGCCGTGGATGCCGTGACGATCGGTCTGGAGGGACCGAGCGGAGGAGGAGCGCCGGATGATCAATGCCGTCCTGGTCGGCTGCGGAGCGATGAGCAAGGCCTGGCTCGATGCCGCGCAGCAAGTCAACGGGCTCGCCATTGTCGGCCTTGTGGATCTCGATGCCGACAGGGCACGGGCGCGGGCGCACGAATACGGCCTCACCAATGCCGTCATCGGCAGCAGCCTCGATGCCGTCCTCGATCAGATCAAACCGCAAGCGGTGTTCGATGTCGTGGTTCCCGCCGCCCGGCGCGCGGTCGCGCTGTCCGCCTTTGCGCACAATTGCCATCTGCTGACGGAAAAGCCGCTCGCCGACAGTCCGGAAAATGCGCGCGCCATCGTCGAGGCCGCGCGCCGCGCCGGGCGCATCCATGCGGTCGTGCAGAACCGCCGCTATGTCGCCAATGTCAGGCGCATCCGGAGGTTCCTGGACTCCGGCGCCATCGGTGCGCCGACCAGCATCCACGCCGACTTCTTCGTCGCGCCGCATTTCGGCGGTTTTCGCGAGGAGATGGCCCATGTGCTGCTGCTCGACATGGCGATCCACACCTTCGACGCCGCTCGCTATATGGTGAATGGCGAGCCGGCCGGCGTCTATTGCCAGGAATGGGAGCCGGCCAGTTCCTGGTACAGGCAGGGATCTTCGGCCAGCGCCGTCTTCGATCTCGGCGACGGCAAGGTCTTCACCTACGCCGGCAGCTGGTGCGCGGCCGGCTTCCGCACCAGTTGGGAAAGTGCATGGCGCATCGTTGCCGAGCGCGGCAGCCTCATCTGGGACGGTCATGACGATTTGAGGGCAGAAGCAGTGATGCCGGGCCGCGAGGGAATGTTCGACAAAACCCAGCCGATCGAGGTGCCGCCGCTCGATGCGTCCGATCGCGTCGGCGGCCATCTCGGCATTCTCCAGGATTTCATGCACGCCATCGAGACCGGCACCGAGCCGGAAACGCGCGGCGGCGACAACATCAAGAGCCTGGCCATGGTTTTTGGCGCCATCGAAAGCGCCGAGACCGGCCGCCGCGTGACAATCGCAGAGGAAGCACAATGACGCCGAACCCGCTTCTCGACATCCGGATCGGCACCATGGTGCGGGCCAATCTCGACGACCCGGCGGCTTACATCAAGCAGATCCTGCCGCTCGGCTTCGAGAGCATCCAGCCCTTCTTCTGGCAGACGCTGGGCGGCAAGGATTTGCCGCGGCTGGCCGGCCAGAT
>NZ_RZPL01000683.1:0-3049 GCF_004022805.1 Mesorhizobium sp. M7A.F.Ca.CA.002.04.1.1
GCTCGACGAAACCACGACGCAAGCGCTCGGCCTGACCTTCCACGAACTGGCGACGAATGCGCTGAAATACGGCGAGGCCGGCAATTCCGTTGGGGCGCTGAAGGTGGACTGGTCGCTCGAAGGCCGAGGGCGCGACAGGGTGCTGGCTCTCAACTGGCGCGAAAACGGGCAGAAGAAACTTGAAGCGCCCGCCGAGACCGGATTCGGCACCAAGCTGATCGACCTCAACGTGACGCGCGAATTGCGCGGTACGATCAAACGGGATTACCAAGCCAATGGGCTGAACGTGGAAATCAAAATTCCACTCGCCAATTGAGCGCGACCGTTGCCGACAAGGGGGAAGCATCCAGACATCAAAAACCCGGAAGCCGGCGGACCGGCCTCCGGATCGACGTTTCGATTATCGCCGAATTAGTTGCAGCGAGCCGTGTAGATCCGGCCGCGATGATCGCGATATTGGCAATAGCCGTTGCGCAGGTTGCGCACCAGCAGGCCGGAACCGGCACCCACGGCCGCGCCGATCAGCGCGCCCTTACCGCCGCCGACCAAGCCGCCGACACCGGCGCCGATCAAGCCGCCGCCAACCACGTCCTTCTCAGTCGAGGTGCAGCCGCTGACCGCGACCACCGCAACCAGGGCAATAATCATCTTCCGCATAGAGTCACTCCTCACTTTGTGTCCTCACTTTAGTAAGCTCCAGCCGCCATTTAGCATGAAATGACGGCCTTTGCTGCTGCAATCTATTGTTGGTGAAGATAGTCTTTTTCTGGGCGTATCGTGTTCGATGCCATTACCAGGCTGGAAATTGCCAAAGACGCGTCAAGCGTACCATCGGCGCGCACATTCCAGACGATCTGATCATAGTCGTCCTCAAGCGCCGGATCGACCGCAAGGCATTTGGCGACGATGTGGTCAGCCTGCCCTTGCACGTCGCCCAAGACGAATGGGCGTTCGGCCACGCATTGCTCGGCCGTCGCGAAAACGCTTACGGGCACCTGGAGTTCACGGCAGTCGGCCATCGTGTTCGAGCAACCGATGACCAGCAACAATGCAGCGATATGTTCCATGGCGAGAAGTCCTCTCGCCATAGTAACGGTCTACATTCGCCAAAGTTCCTGGCTGGCTTGATCGGCCGGGGAAATAAGATGGCGCTACAGCCGATTCGGCCACCGGCCGAAACGAGGTGGCCTAGTAGACCAGTTGGTGCAGGGCGACCGCCATGATCACCGCCACCAAGGCCAGCGCAACTAGGCGCAAAGCTCCGTTGGGAACAGGAGCCAGCGGTGGCGTGGAAGCCTCTGAGTCCTCAAACTCGCCCATGGAAATCCGGGCGGCCTGCTCCAGTCTGTTCATGTCGGCAACCGTCAAGGCATTCCTCCCACCATGCTGTAAATCCTGCTGCGGAAATGTTCGGTGATGCAACAAGTTCCAGCGGTATCTGGGAAAAACAGCATCTGCTTTTATGGTGAACGGCGGGTTAAGGAAGGTCGCTCAATCCGTCTCGAAATTGCCGTGCGGAACGACAAGGCGGTATTCAAGGCGGCCAGCCGCGATTTCGAGCGTCGCCGTTCCGTTCAGTGACGCCGGCACGACCCGTTCGAGTGCGACGCTGCCGAAGCGCTTCTCGCTACGCCTGACATCACTGGCGCCGATTGCCTCCGCCCATGTCAGGGACAGGGAGGTTCCCGTGTCGTCGGCGGTCAGGTTGGCTGTAACATTGACGTACCCGCCGGGCCGCGACAGGGCGCCGTAGCTCACCGAATTGACGGCGAGTTCATGCATCGCAAGGCCGATATGCAAGGCAGCGTTGGGATTGAGATAGGGGTTTGCCCCCTGAAACCTCAGGCTCCGAACCGGATCGCCGCCATAGCGGCCAACCTGGCCCGATACGAGTTCGCGAAGTGCTGCACCCCGCCAGTTGGAAGAGGTCACGAGATCCTGGGACGAGGCCAGCGATTGCAGCCGGCCGCGAAAGCGTGTCAGGAAATCGCCGATGCTGTCGGAGTAGCGGCCGGTCTGGGTGGCTATGCTCTGGATGATCGCCAGCAGGTTTTTCGAGCGATGGCTCACCTCTCGCAACAGCGTCGTCAGGGTCTGCTCGCGGCGCTTCTGCTCCGTCGTCTCGACCATCGTGGTGACGACGCCTTGCACGGTGCCACCATCGCCGTGATCGGCATCGATCCACACCTCGAACCAGCGGCTGCCATCCTCGACGGGAACGCTGATCTCGAGACGTTGGGGGTTGCCGGATGCAATGACGTCGCGCTTGGCCGCGCCGATGCGGTCGGCCTGCGCCTCCGGCAGGATGCCGATGCTGTCGGCGGTGTCCGAAACCCAGGGCGCACGCATGTTGCGCGCCCATACGGTTTTCATCTCGCGATCCTGGTAGAGAACGGAAATGCCGGCATTGTGCAACGCGTGAAGAAGAGCACGGCCGAGCTGCATGCCGCTGTCGGCGGGATGGAGGGCGATGACTTCATCGCTTTGCACGGCGTCTTTCCTGTTTCCGGTCCTGGAACCCATCGGCCAATCTGTCCACCCAATTCAGGCTGAACGGCTCATCGTTGAATGGGTTCCAAACAGGTTTCCGGAAAACCCGCCGCCAAAAACGGTCCGCCGGACGGCGTCCTTTGAGGGACACCGCCCGGCGGTGGCTGGAAACCGTTTGAGGGGTGCGGCTTCCAGTGTTCGGCCGTCCGTCCTTACGAAGCCCGTTTGAACAGGCCCGCAAGAAGCGAAATGACCAGGAAGGCGAGGAAGATGAAAAACAATATCTGCGCTATGCCGGCGGAGGTACCGGCGATGCCGCCGAAACCAAGCGCGCCGGCGATGATGGCAACGACGAGAAATACGAGCGCCCAGTAAAGCATGATCCATCTCCTTCGAATGGTGCGATGAAAACGTGGGTGGTTGCGGTTTGTTCCCACCCTTTGCCGAAAAAGACCGTGCTTGCAAATCGTTCGAGCGGAACCGCAGGAATTCACCGTCGCCGCCCGGGTGCATCAGGCGGCACGAAGTGACGAATTGATCATCTGGAGAGATTCGGGAG
>NZ_RZPL01000684.1:0-3046 GCF_004022805.1 Mesorhizobium sp. M7A.F.Ca.CA.002.04.1.1
GACTGTCGGCGTGCCGGCGACAAACCTGTCCTACGTGCCGTTCGCCGGCGGCGGTGAGGCGTTGTCGGCGCTGCTCGGCAACCAGGTCGCGGCCGGCATCTCCGGCTTTGGCGAGTTCTCCGAGCAGGTCAAGGCGGGCGCGCTGCGGCTGCTCGCCATCTCGGCAGACAAGCGCCAGGACGGCATCGATGCGCCGACGCTGAAGGAGGCCGGCATCGATGTCGAACTGTTCAACTGGCGCGGCGTCTTCGCACCGCCGGGTATTTCCGACGCCGACAAGGCAGCGATGATCACCCTGATCGAGACCATGGCCAAGAGCGACGCGTGGGCGACCGAATGCAAGAACCGCAACTGGACGCCGATCCTGCTCACCGGCGACGACTATGCGAAGTTCGTCACCGAGGATTCAGCCCGCATCGAGGCGATCCTGAAGGATCTCGGGCTCGCCTGATCCATCGTCATAGGGGCGGCGCAGGTCGCCCCTTCTCGCATGAAATGCAAGCCGGCATGACCCTGCGGTGGGGAGCAAGCATGCGGCGCCGGGCATTTCCGCCAACCATACTTGGCCAGCTCTCCTGGGGAGGACAATCATGAGCACCAGCGACCAGCAGGCGGCGCCGTCGCGGCTTGCCGTGCCGGAATTGTTGATAGGCATCGGGCTCCTGGCCTGCGCCGGCGCCGTCGCCTGGCAGACGCTGGCGATCCCGGTGTCGCCGCTCTACTCCAAGGTCGGCCCGACCGTCTTTCCCTACCTTACCATGGTTGGCCTGGTGGTACTTTCGCTGTTGCTCATCCTTGCCGCGCTTCGCGGCGGCTGGCAGCCGGAGGAGGAAAAGGAGACGCCGACCGACTGGAAGGCAATGGGCTTCGTCGTTATCGGCCTGATCGCCAATCTGCTGCTCATCCAACCGCTCGGCTTCACGGCGGCATCCGTCATCATGTTCGTGCTCGTCTGCTACGGCTTCGGCAGCAAGCGTACGCTGCGGGACGTCGTGCTCGGCCTTATCCTGGCGCTGGCCGCCTATTTCGGCTTCGCCAGGGCGCTCGGCGTCAACATCGGTGCCGGTTTCATCGAGAACCAGCTGAACACGGTCATCGATGCGTTCATCACCATGTTGAGGGGCTGACGCCATGGAAACGCTCGGACATCTGGCACATGGCTTCTCGGTCGCCTTCACCCCGGTCAACCTTCTGTGGTGCCTGCTCGGCACCACGCTTGGTACCGCCATCGGTGTGCTGCCCGGTCTTGGGCCGGCGCTGACCATCGCGCTGCTTTTGCCGATCACCTATCAGGTGGCGCCGGAGGCATCCTTCATCCTGTTTGCCGGCATCTATTACGGCGCCATGTACGGCGGCTCGACGACGTCGATCCTGCTCAACACGCCCGGCGAAAGCGCCACCATCGTCACCGCGCTGGAAGGCAACAGGATGGCGCGTTCCGGCCGCGGCGGTGCAGCCCTCGCCACTTCGGCGATCGGCTCGTTCGTCGCCGGCACGATCGGCACGATGGGCGTCGCTTTCCTGGCGCCGGTGGTGGTCAAATTCGCGCTGGCCTTCGGTCCGGCCGAATATTTCTCGCTGATGGTGCTGGCCTTCATCACCGTCTCGGCGGTGCTCGGCTCGTCTTCCGTTCGCGGCCTGACCAGCCTGTTCGCAGGCTTCGTCATCGGCATGATCGGCGTCGACCTGCAGACCGGCCAGCCGCGCTTCACCTTCGGCATGACCGAACTGCTCGACGGCGTCGACGTCATCATCGCCGCCGTTGGCCTGTTTGCGGTCGGCGAGACGCTGTACATGGCCTCGCGCCGCTATGCCGGCAAGGACGAGATCGTGCCGCTGAAGGGCTCGCTCTACATGACGGCGGCCGAGTGGGGGCGTTCGTGGAAACCCTGGCTACGCGGCGCCGCGATCGGCTTCCCGATCGGCGCCATGCCGGCGGGCGGCGCCGAAATCCCGACTTTCCTGTCCTATGCCATCGAAAAGAAGCTGTCGAAGCACAAGCAGGAGTTCGGCACGGTCGGCGCCATCGAAGGCGTTGCCGGCCCCGAGGCCGCCAACAATGCGTCCGCAGCCGGCGTGCTGGTGCCGATGCTGACGCTTGGCCTGCCGACCTCGGCGACGGCGGCGATCATGCTGTCGGCGTTCCAGAGCTACGGCATCAATCCCGGACCACTGCTTTTGACGACCCAGGGCGACCTCGTCTGGGGGCTGATCGCCAGCCTGTTCATCGCCAACGTCATCCTGGTCATCCTCAACCTGCCGCTGATCGGGCTGTGGGTGCGGCTGCTGAAAATCCCGGCGCCGCAGCTCTATGCCGGCATCCTGGTGTTCGCCACGGTCGGCACCTATGGCATTTCGCAATCGCCCATCGACCTCGTCATCCTCTATCTGCTGGGGGCCGCCGGTTTCCTGATGCGGCGGTTCGATTTTCCGACCGCGCCTGTCATCATCGGCATGATCCTTGGGCCGCTCGCCGAAACCCAGTTCCGCCGGGCGATGACTATCTCGAATGGCGACTGGTCCGTGTTCTACACCCACAAACTGTCGCTGACACTGCTGACGCTCGCCTTCATCGGTCTCGCCGGCCCGCATATCTGGGCCTTCATCGAGCATCGTCGTCGGCGCGGACCGGAGCATGTGCCCGGCGATGCCTGATCGATCCCTGATGCCATGACAGAACTGCTTTCCGGTATTCGCGTCCTCGACCTGACCAATGTCCTGGCCGGTCCCTACTGTGCCTATCAGCTGGCGCTGCTGGGCGCCGACGTGATCAAGGTCGAGGCGCCGCAAGGCGGCGACCTCGCCCGCCAGCTCGGCGGCTCGGCAAAGCTGAACAGCGCCGGCATGGGCGCCTCGTTCCTGGCTCAGAACGCCGGCAAACGGTCGGTTGTGCTCGACCTCAAGAAGCAAGCCGATCGCGAGCGCTTTTTCGATCTGGTGGCCAGCGCCGACGCACTGGTGGAGAATTTCCGCCCCGGCGTGATGGATCGGCTGGGGCTTGGCTACGAGGCACTGAAGACGGTCCGTCCGGGCCTCGTCTATTGCG
>NZ_RZPL01000685.1:0-3044 GCF_004022805.1 Mesorhizobium sp. M7A.F.Ca.CA.002.04.1.1
ATCCTGTCGGGCGGCGAGACAACCGTGACGCTGCGCACAAACGTCAAGGGCGGCCGCAATTCGGAATTCCTGCTCGCCTTCGCCATCGGCATCAATGGCGTCGACGGTATCAATGCGCTGGCCGCCGACACTGACGGCATCGACGGTTCGGAAAACAATGCCGGTGCCTTTGCCGATGCTTCGACCGTGTCGCGCATGCGCGCTGCCGGGGTGGACGCCAAGGCTATGCTTGCCGGCAACAATGCCTGGACGGCCTTCAACGCGGTTGACGATCTCTTCGTACCCGGCCCGACCGGTACGAATGTCAACGATCTCAGGGCAATTCTGATCAGGTAGCCGCAGCAATTCCAGGAAGGTTTTCTGTCCGGAATCGCGCAAAACAGACAATCAGGCGGCCATCAGCCGCTTCACCAGCTTCATGTCCTGCAGGAACCGTTCGCGTTCAGCCTCCTTGTCCGCGGGTTCGCGGATGCGCAGGATGAAGGAGGGATGGATGGTGATGAACACGCGCAATCCGTCCTCGCGCTCGATCACTTGTCCGCGCATCTTTGTCACCGGAATCGCCTTGCCGAGCAGCGACATCGCCGCTGTCGCGCCGAGTGCCACGGCGAGGTTCGGCTTGATCAGCTCGAATTCTTGGTCGATCCACCAGCGGCAGGCCTGAATCTCACCGGAATTCGGTTTGGAGTGGATGCGGCGCTTGCCGCGCGGCTCGAACTTGAAGTGCTTGACCGCGTTGGTGACATAGACCTTTTGCCGGTCGACACCGGCATCGTCCAGGATCGCATCGAACACCTTGCCGGCCGGACCCACGAAAGGTTTGCCGGCGAGGTCCTCCTGATCCCCCGGCTGTTCGCCGACGAAGATCACCTTGGCATTGTCAGGGCCTTCACCGAAGACGGTCTGCGTCGCGTCGCGCCACAGCGGGCAGCGGCGGCAGCCTTTCGCTGCCTCGCGCAATTCCGGAATCGTGCTTGCATCATCTTCCGGTGCTTCGACGGGCTGCTTCGGCCAATGCCGTGCCTGCACCTTTGCGTGGTGCGGCGCGGGTGTTGTCGGCATCTTCGCAATCATGTCCTTGGCGGCCTTGTCCGCTCCTGCGATCATGTCTGGAATGAGCGAGGCCTCGGGAAGGTTCCGCCAATATTTCTTCGGCATCTCCTTCTGCATGGTTTTCACCTTCAATCGCGCCGGGTTGAAGATGTTCTCGAAATAGGTGCGCCAGAGCGCCTCGGTATCGTCCTGATCAGGCGCATCGCCCTTGGCCGCGCCCGGCCCGATCGCCAGCCTTTCGCCATCCCAGTCGGCAGAGGCATAAGGGGTCAGGATCGTCCAGCGCATGCCGGTGAAACGTCTGACGAAGAAATCGGCGTTGCGCTCGACGATGAAATGATCCGGCTCGAACCAGGCGACATAGCGCTCATCGGCACCGTCGCCGATTTTCCGGAAACGTACGAAGGCGTGCATCTTGTGGCTGTCGCGCCGCACCGCCTTCTCCATGGCCTCGAGCCGCCTGGTGTCGGAATCCGACGCGATTTCCAGCAGTTTAGCTTCGTCGCGCAATCGCCACAGCATTCGGTAGAGAAAGGCAAACCGGCCGGGATCGGAATGGCAGAACGCCGTTTCGGCATGCCCGAGGAAGTCGCGCGGCACGACGAGTTGCGCGCCCGCAGGCACTTCAGGCAATTGTGCCTGATCAGAGCCTGGCGCGACATGCCAGTCGACGTCCTCGGGCCTGACCTCATTCAAGGCCAGCCGCCGTGCCGCGTCACGCCAGCCGGCAAAATCCGTCTCGCTGTCGAGCCGAACTCTGTATCTGGCGAGATCGAGTTCCGCCGGCCGCATGATCAGAACAACGATAATTGTTCGCAGGAGTGGACGATCCTGTCGCGCAGGCCGGCCTTGTCGGTCAGCGCACCAGGCGACCAGCCTTCGGCGATGATGAAGGGCCTGAGCTTGGCGATCGACTGGCAGAACCGCCCGACATCCTCGAGCCGCATGCGCCGGTGCCGGCGCGTCTCCAAAATCTTCGCCACCACCTTGGTGCCGAGACCCGGCACCCGCAGCAGCGCTTCGCGGTCGGCGCGATTGATGTCGACGGGAAACTGCCCCCGGTTGCGCAGTGCCCAGCCCAGCTTCGGGTCGATGGCGAGATCGAGCATGCCGTCGCTGCTGCCGGCGAGGATTTCCGGTTGCGAAAAGCCGTAAACCGCATCAGCCAGTCGGCCTGATAAAGCCGGTGCTCACGCATCAGCGGCGGCTTCTGCAGGGGCAGCGACGACGACGAATCCGGAATCGGACTGAAGGCCGAGTAATAGACCCGCCGCAGATGGTAGCTGCCATAGAGCCGGGCGCTCGTGTGCAATATGCCGTCGTCGGATGTCTTGTCGGCGCCGATGATCATCTGCGTCGACTGGCCGCCCGGCGCAAAGCGTTCGCGCTTTTTGGTCTTCAAAGTCGGCTCGGCCTTCTCCTCCATCTTCTGGCGCAGCCTGGCCATGGAAAGCCGGATTGTCTCCGGCTTCTTCTCGGGCGCCAGCCGCTTCACACCCTCGTCGGTCGGCAGTTCGACATTGATCGACAGCCGGTCGGCATAGAGACCGGCCTGCTCGACCAGTTCGGCCGAGCTTTCCGGGATGGTCTTCAAATGGATGTAGCCGGAGAATTTCTCCTCCAGGCGCAGCCGGCGCGCCACCTCGACCATCTCGCCCATGGTCTCGTCCGGCGAGCGAACGACACCCGAGGACAGGAACAGGCCTTCTATGTAGTTGCGCCGGTAGAAATCCATGGTCAGCTTCACCACCTCGTCGATGCCAAAGCGGGCGCGCCGCACATTGGACGACGATCGGTTGATGCAGTAGCTGCAATCATAGATGCAGAAATTGGTCAGCAGGATTTTCAGCAGCGAAATGCAGCGGCCGTCCGGCGCGTAGGAATGGCAGATGCCCATGCCCTCGGTGGAGCCGATGCCGCCTGATTCCAGCGAGTCCTTTTTCGCCGCACCCGACGAGGCGCAGGACGCATCGTATTTGGCGGCATCGGCT
>NZ_RZPL01000686.1:0-3034 GCF_004022805.1 Mesorhizobium sp. M7A.F.Ca.CA.002.04.1.1
GGGGAGTAGGGGAGTAGGGTGGGTTCGAGAGAATTCCAAACACACTCCCTTATTCCCTGCTCCCTTACTCCCCTGAATTCTAATTCCCCAGCGCCAACTGATCCGTGATCTCAAACCGCTCCGAGACGCCGACACGGATCATGTTGAGGCTGCCTTCCCTGGTGAAGCGGAAGTCGCCGGGCGCGTCGGAACCGGCCGGCTGGCCGGCACGGAAAGAGATGATGCGCGTGCCGCCATCGGGCCAGGTCACAGTGATGTTCGCCTTGTCGGCGGTGTGCACCACGCTGACCTTGCAGCGCTCCATCGGCTGGCCGACATAGCGGGCGCAGGGAATTTCGGGGCCAGAAGCCAGCGTCGGAGCGGAATCAAGCGGGACGTCAGGCGCCGCCAGCGCCAGTAGGTACGCATCCTGCATGGCGGCGTGGCCGATTTCCTCTGGCGATTTCGGCGTGCTTTCGGCTGCCGGACCGGCGCCGCCAAGCCGCGCCGTCAGGTCGGGCGGTGCGACCGGCGCGCTGTCGGCTGAGCCGGTGGCCTGCGATTGGTCCGGTGCCGAGGCCTGCTCGGCCCCACTGCCGGTGGAGGCAACCACCGGCGCACCGGCCGGTCTTGGCTCACCTTCGACATAGGGGTTCGGATTGAGGGGGATGAGATAGCGCGCCGGCGCCCAGCCGCTCAGCTTCTCCTTGCCCGTGCTCTCGACCTTGCACCATTTGTAGCCGTTGATGTCGTTGCAGCCGAGATTGGTGACCATGTCGCCACTGCTCAGCCGCGCCTCGACCGTGGCGACCGGCGATGCGGTGGTGCGGACCTTGAGAAGGTCGTCCGGCGCCAGGCCGGTAACGACGGAGATGACGAGCTCCGGCGCCTCTTGGGCCATCTCTTCAGCCATAGCGGGGGCAATCACAGGCCACGCCGTCATCAGCAGCGGAGCAGCAATCAGCGCATGGAGGATTGTTCGGAGCGTAACTGTGCGCCTCATCGTTTGGCCGTGCGCTGATACCGTGCCGCGGCGGATCGAGCCCGCCGCAAGCCCGGCCGGTTTTATAAGGGACGACGCGGCGCCATGTAAGCCCGAAAATTCGGGCCGCCGTTTCGCCAGCCTTCAGCCGGGCAGGGGCATGAACCCGGTTCTGAGCGCGTGAGCCCATTCCGGCCGGCCCGCTTGTTCGGCCTGCCTGGCGGCCGCCTCGTGGTCGTAGTCGACGGCGATGGCCTCGAAGCCGTCGGGCTGGCCGTTGCTGCCCAGGGTGACAATGCCGTAGCGCGCATGCGGCGAGCCCTGCTCGGAGACATGCGCCGGCGGCGTGGAATCGTCATAGGCAGGGCAGCCGATGCTGCCCGGATTGAAGATGACGGGACCGTCGGGGACGCGGATCAGTTCCGCGCGGTGGCTGTGGCCGCACAGCGCGATGCGGCAAGCCGGGTCGAGCGCCTTCAGCCGCCGCCGGATCGCCGTCAGCGGCGCGCGTACCAGCTGGCCATTGACGATCGTATCAGTGAGATATTTCTCGTCATGGTCGGGACGGGCGTGGAAAGCGATGATTCCGGGTGCGATCTCCAGCGTCAACGGCTGGGCGAACAGCACCTGGCGCTGTGCCTCGGTCAGCCGCTCCTGCGCATAGACGTCGGAGGGCCACATGGTGTCATCAGCGGGGTCGGCGGCAACACGGCGGTCGTGGTTGCCGCGCACCGTCGGCAGGTTCAGCGCCTGCAGCCGTTCCATCGTTTCGCGCGGCCATAGCGGGCCGGAAACGCTGTCGCCGAGATTGACGGTCAGGTCGGCGCCGCCGCGCCGGCGCAGGTCGTCAAGCACGGCGTCGAGCGCCAGCACATTGCCGTGGATATCGGCGAGGACGGCGATGCGCATTTCGGGAAGCTCCTGTGTGACGCCGCTTTTCCTTTTCCCCACGTTCGTGGGCGAGGAACCCAAGTCCTTCAGGGTCGGGCGTGCACTTCGATATCGTGGCCGCCAACCGCCGGCAGTGCGGGATCGTCGCCGGCGGCGGCGATGACGCTGTCGAGCAGGCCGGGGAAGCGGGCGTCGAGATCGGCGCGGCGCAGTGTGATCATGCGGTTGGTGCCGACCACCTCGGCGCGGGTGACGCCGGCCTCGCGCAATTTGGCGAGGTGGTAGCTCAGATTGGTCTTCGAGCCGAAATCGAGGAACTGGCTGCAGTTCAGCGGCACGCCCTGCTTGCTGGCGAGATAGCGCACGATGGCAAGCCGCGTCGGGTCGCCGAGCACGCCAAGCACGATCGGCAGGCTGATCTGGTCCGTATTGGGGTGTGGCAAGGTCATGGCTCGAAACTAAGCACAGTCGGGTCCGATTTCAACGCATCCATCATTGTTGGCTCCACGTGGCCTTTCTCCGTCTCGCGCGAACCCCGCCCGGCCTGTGCTGACACAGGGCTGTCAGGAAGGTTCAGCTATTTTTCCCTGGCTTCATTGACATGATGCCCTGTTATGTCCAATTGTTCAATAACTTTTGAACTAAGGACATCCCGCCATGGACAAGCGCCTCTTCTGGCTCGCGCTCGGATCGTTCACGATCTCGACCGAAGGCTTCGTCATCTCCAGCCTTCTGCCCGACATCGCGGCGGATGCCGGCATCTCCATTCCGCTGGCCGGCACGCTGATTACCGCCTTCGCGCTCGCCTATGCGGTCGGCACGCCGATTCTCGCGACGCTGACCGGCGAATGGGACCGGCGCCGCGTCATCCTGTGGACGCTGGTGTTCTTCGTCATCGGCAACATCGCCGCCGCCTTGAGTTCCTCCTTCGAACTGCTGCTGGTCGCGCGCATCGTCATGGCGCTGTCGTCGGGCCTGTTCGCCGCAACCGCGCAGGGCACCGCAGTAGCGCTGGTCGATGATCATCACCGGGCGCGTGCCATCGCCGTCGTTGTCGGCGGCACCACTGTGGCCGTTGCGCTCGGTGCGCCGCTCGGCGCGCTCGTTGCCACCGTCGCCGGCTGGCGCGGCACCTTCTTTGCCATCGCCGGCCTTGGCGCGCTTGCAGGCGCGATCCTGTGG
>NZ_RZPL01000687.1:0-3016 GCF_004022805.1 Mesorhizobium sp. M7A.F.Ca.CA.002.04.1.1
GAGACAGCCCTTGAACCGGCCGGCGCCCGGCAGATCGATCCGCCGCGGCGGGCCGTAGGCGCCGGTGGCGAAGACGATGTGCTTGGGCTTCAGCGTGATCTGCCGGCCGACGCGGTCGACGACCACGGTCCAGACTTTTTCGGCCTCGTCATAGCTGGCGCTGAGGCATTTGGTGGCGACCCAGTAGTTGAGCTCCATGACGCGCGTATACATTTCCAGCCAGTCGCCCATCTTGTCCTTGGGCGTGAACACCGGCCAGTTTTCGGGGAAGGGAATGTAGGGCAGATGGTCGTACCAGACCGGATCGTGCAGCACGAGCGTGCGGTAGCGGTTGCGCCATGAGTCACCCGGCCTGGCATTCTTCTCGATGACGATGGCCGGCACGCCGAGCTGGCGCAGTCGCGCCCCCAGCATGATGCCGCCCTGGCCGCCGCCGATGACCAGGCAATAGGGCTGTTCATCAGTGCCGAGTTCGCGCGTCTCGCGCGCCCGCGCCTCCGACCAGGTCTCGCGCTGGGGATCGGCCTTGTGGCGCACGCCGAGCGGCCGCGCCGCGCCCTTGCGCTCCTCGAAGCCCTTGAGGTCGGCCATCGCCGTGAACAATGTCCGGCAGCGGCCGTCGCGCAGCCGCATGATGCCCTCCCCCCTGGCCACCACGGTTTCGAAGCTGAACCAGGCCTCGATGGTGCCGTCGTCCGAGGTCGCCTCGCCGGTCAGCCGCCACGCGCTCGGCTTGGCCGTCGCCAGCGTCGTCGCCAGCATGTCGGCGATCGCCGCGCGGCCTTCCACGGTCGTGATGTTCCAGGTGAAGGTCAGGAGATCGCGCCAGTAGCAATCGTCGACGAAGAGGTTGCTCGCCGCCGCAGCGTCGCCGGCTGCGAGTGCCTGTGCCAGGGATTCGAGCCATGCGGCGGCCTGTTTCGTCGGTGCTATTTCGAGCATCTCTTTCCCTCTTTCGTTTCATGTCCGGCTTCCCTTCTCCCACAAGGGGAGAAGGTGGCCTCACGAAGTGAGGTCGGATGAGGGGTGCTCCAGCTTGGCGCCGACGGCACTCCGTCACCCACCCCTCAACCGTCTCGGCGCTACGCGCCGATCCACCTTCTCCCACAAGGGGAGAAGGAAAAGCGCAGCCCTAGTCTCCGAGCGGCTCCATCTCCTTGCCGGTGCGGTGGATCTGGGCGTTGTATTTGATGCGGCGCACCGTCTCGCGGGCCGAGCCGTCGAGCTTGTAGGCGGAGGCCACCGCCAGCAGGTCGATCGCCGCCAGAAAGGCGAAGCGCGATGCCGTCGGCTTCAGCGTGTCGGGATATTCCGGCACCGCCACCGTCAGCCTGACGTCGCAGGTGCGGGCGAGCTCGGTGTCGGGCGCGGTCACGGCGATCGCATTGGCGCGGTAATGCTTGGCGAGCTCGACGGCCTCGATCACCTCGCGGGTGCGTCCCGTCGCCGAAATGGCGATCACCAGATCGCCGGGCTTGAGCGTCGAGGCGGTCATGCGCATCAGATAGGGATCGCACTGGGCGCTGACTGTTATGCCGTAGCGGAACAGCCGGTATTGGGTTTCCTGCGCCAGCGCCGAGGAGCTGCCGCCGAGGCCGAAGACCGTGACCTGGCGCGCCTTGGCGATCAGCTCGGCGGCCTTCTGCAGCTGGGCCGGGTCGAGCTGCCGCTCGGCCTCCTGCAGCGCCCGGCGCGCCTCGCCGAACACGGCGTTCCAGAACGGCATGCCATTGTCATTGCTGACGGAAGGCGACTTGGCCAGGTAGAGCGCGCCGACGACGAGGCTCTGCGCCAGCTTCAGCTTGAAATCGCGCACGCCCTCGCAGCCGATGGCGCGGCAGAACCGGGTCACCGTCGGTTCGCTGACCCCGGCGCGCTGGGCAAGGGCGGCGTTGGAGGCGTCGACGGCATATTTGACGTCGTCGAGAACGACATCGGCGACACGCCGTTCGGCCGGGCGCAATTCGCTGTAGGAATCCTTGACCAGCGAGATGATGTCGGGGATGCGCCGGACAGGATCGCGTCTCTCGGTATCGGGGCCTGGAACAGGCTCGTCCTGGCTGCCAGCGTCGGTCATGGGGTCCTGGTCTTTCCCTGGGTTGCGAGGCTGTCGTCTTAGCATGTTTGCACGCCCTGGCTCCACGTGCCCGACCGGATCGCAACCGCAGCGTGTCGTTGGGGAAAGCTCACCTTCCTCCGTTCCTCTCCGGTCCGTGTCAGTTCCGAAGTATGTAGGAAAGCAACATGCATTTCAAGGCCGTAAAACCGACGGTAAAACAAGATGATAGGTATACTAATCGATTTTCGCGATACGGCCGCTATCGTCGGTGCTTGACAGGAAAGTAGGATAGTTACAGACTGATTTTCGCTGGGGATGAGCCAATGGATCATCGCGCAATCTTCCCGGGGGGCAGATGAACACGGGCGATGCAAAAAAGCCGAAGCTTGGCGTGCAGGCAGCCACCAAGATCTATCACACGGCCTCCGGCGACCTGCTGGCGCTGGACCGCTGCAGCCTCGATGTCAGCGTCAATGAAATCGTCTCGATCGTCGGCCCTTCCGGCTGCGGCAAGACCACGCTTTTGTGGTCGATGTCGGGCCTGCACAGCCTGACCAGTGGCGAGATCCGGCTCGACGGCAAGGCCATCACCGGTCCGCATCCCGATATCGGCATCGTCTTCCAAGAGGCGAACCTCCTGCCGTGGCGCAACCTCGACGCCAACATCCGCTTCCCCTTCGAGATCAAGAGCGAGAAGCCGGACCGGGCGTGGATCGCGCATCTGCTCAACCGGGTCGGGCTTGATGGCTTCGGCGGCAAGTTTCCGCGCGAGCTGTCGGGCGGCATGCAGCAGCGCGCGGCGATCGTGCGGGCGCTGGCGCTAAAGCCCTCGGTGCTTTTGATGGACGAGCCGTTCGGCGCGCTCGACAGTTTCACCCGCGAGGAGATGAACCGGCTGGTCGAGGAGATCTGGCTCGACACCAAGACAACCATCGTCTTCATCACCCACAGCATCGA
>NZ_RZPL01000688.1:0-3010 GCF_004022805.1 Mesorhizobium sp. M7A.F.Ca.CA.002.04.1.1
CGGCACCGCGGGGCGGCGGCTGGTCGAGAAAGCCCTTATCATAGCCGAGCCGGCAGAGCAGCGCCTTGCGTTCCGCCATGCCGGCCGGATTGATGCTGCCCTTGATCTTCTTCGGCAGTTGCATGGCTTGATCGCCGTTCAAGCGGCAGAAAGCGACTTCCGGATGGGATTCGAACACGCGGCCGCGCAAATCGGGCCGCGCGATCAGCAGGGCGTCGATCTCGCGGATCTTGGCAAAAATGCCGAACGCCTGGATCGAGACGCCGCGCGGCGGATCGGATGTGGTCAGGGCCACCGCGCTTGCCCTGACGTGCGCGGCATACCAGGCTTCGATGGTGGTGAAGCCGTTGGTGTCGGCATAGAGCGCGGCACGGGACGGGATCGAGAAGACACTGGACTGGCGTGCCCCGAGCAGCGGCCGCACCAGCGCTTCGGGGCCGCGACCGCCCTTGCCCGAAAAGCCGGGCAGGCCGATCGGCATGTCGACGGCGATGACAGCGTCTTCGGGAAGGGATGCGAGCAGGGCAGTGAAGGTTGCAAAGACACCGACCGACGGTGCCATGCCAAAAGTTCGTCGGACGGCGATCCAGCCGGCCTTGCAGCCATCGACGCCGACAAGTACGGCCTCAGTCGATGTCACGCCCGGCGGCCCCGCCCTGGATGTGTGAGGTGGCGAAGCTGGACCATCGCCATCGGATGCGACAGGCTCTGCGCATCGGTTTCGAGCTGCAGTTCGTCGCCGCCGCGCTTGGCGGTGCGTGCCAGGATCTCGTAGACCGCCGCCGTCGTCGATTGCAGCGCCTTGATCGGTGGCTGGCCGGACAGGATGCGTGCCAGGTAAACGGCCGCCGTCAGATCGCCCAGGCCATTCGGCGGCTTGTCGATCAGGCGATGTTCGGCGAGCAGCGCCTGGCTGTTATCGAGCAGGAGGTTGCCGGTGCCGCCCGTCATCATCGACGGCGCCGAGGTGACCAGCATGGTCGATGGTCCGGCGTGCAGCGCCGCCGCGATCACCGATTTCATGTCTGGCAACGCGGCGCCGGCCATCCATTCCAGTTCGTAGCGGTTAGGGGTGGCTATGTCGGCGATCGGCATCAGCCGGTCGCGCATGGCGATGGCGGTCGGTTCGGGCACATAGAGGCCGCCCGAATCACCCATCACCGGATCGCAGATATAGACGGCGCCGGGCGTCCTTGCCTTGACCGCGGCGACCAGCGAGGCGACGGCCTCGGCCTGGCCCGCCTCGCCGAGATAGCCGGACAGCACGGCGCCGACCTCACCCAGCCATGGCGCCCGCTCGAGATCGGCCATCAGAGCCTTGAACTCGTCGAGCGGCGGCACGATGCGCGTCGCGCGCCCATGGCCGGGATGCCAGGGCAAGATGACGGTCGGCACCGCCCAGACCGGGAAACCCAGGGTCTCCAGCGCAAAGACGGCAGCACGGTTGCCGACCGAGCCACGCGCGACATGGCTGGAAATGACGATGACCGCACGCGGCGCGTCGGTTTGTTCGGCGCTCATTGTCGTTTGATTCCTAACTGCCCCGGATGACGTAAAGCACGAGCCAGACCATCAGGCCCAGCGCCAGCAGCAGGCCCAGCGTGCGGCCAAAGCGGGTGCCCCAGACTTCGATCGGATCGGCACGATCGGCATCGGCCGCGATGACGTGATCGTGCATGCCTTTCGCTGCCCGCGCTACAAACGAGTTGCCGGCCGGATCCGTCTCGCGCGCAATGCGCTCGAGGATACGGCGCGATTCCTTGTCGCTGTCCTGGCGTTCCGCCATGATGATGTCCCGTTTTGCCGGACCTTATCGCGTTCGCACGGCCAATCACAGAGCCTTGCAGCGGCACCGGGCGTGCCAGGCGAGGGGCTGCCGGCGCGGGCGGTTTTCTTGCGCGCTGATTGTGGTAATGCTTCGCGTGCAACTTCTACCGAGGGACCCCCATCATGTTTGCCCAGCGCCTTGCCTTGCCGTCCACGTTCCGCACGCTGCCCGCCTTCCTGATGATGGCGATCGTGTTGCCGCTGCTTGCAGGCTGCGGCTATAACACCATCCCGACGGCGGAAGAAAATGCCAGGGCGGCATGGAGCGAGGTGCTGAACCAGTATCAGCGCCGCGCCGACCTCATCCCCAACCTGGTCGAGACGGTCAAGGGCTATGCCTCGCATGAAAAGGATACGCTCGACGCGGTGGTCGAGGCGCGCGCCAAGGCAACGCAGATCACGGTAACACCGGAAACGCTGAAGGATCCCGAAGCCCTCAAGAAGTTTCAGGATGCCCAGGCGGGGCTGACCAGCGCGCTGTCGCGGCTGATCGCGGTCTCGGAGGCCTATCCCGACCTCAAGGCCAATCAGAACTTCCTGGCGCTGCAGGCGCAGCTCGAAGGCACCGAGAACCGCATCGCGGTGTCGCGGCGCGATTACATCCAGGCGGTCAGGGACTACAATCTGACGCTGAGGACGTTCCCCTCGGTGCTGTGGGCGACCTTCTGGTTCCGCGGCAACGAGCCCTTCGCCAATTTCACCGTCGCCGAAGACAAGATGCAGCCGCCGAAGGTCGATTTCGGCACGAAGCAGGGCGGGTGAACGTCCACTGTCATCGGAATAAATCCCGCGAAATGACGGGCTGCTGGCGTGCAAACACCCCCCTCTGTCCTACCGGACATCTCCCCCTCAAGGGGGGAGATTGGCAGCTTCGGCGCTGACGCCCATCTTGCGACGTTGAAAATTGGTGAAAGTGGAGATGGCGGCCAATCTCCCCACTTGAGGGGGAGATGCCCGGCAGGGCAGAGGGGGGCGCTCCGGAACGCAAGCCTAGGGTTCCTTTTCGCTCTTCTAAGCCTCCTCTTCCTCCCCTTCACCGCCCTCGCGGCCGATCTCCCGGCGCTGACCGGCCGTGTCGTCGACAATGCCGGCATCATCGACGCCGCGACCAAGGCGGCGCTGACCCAAAAACTCGCCGATTTCGAGACAGAAGGCTCCGACCAGATCGTCGTCGCGACGATCC
>NZ_RZPL01000689.1:0-3004 GCF_004022805.1 Mesorhizobium sp. M7A.F.Ca.CA.002.04.1.1
GTGCTGTTCCGCGGCTTCCTGAAGCCATGGGAGACCTATACCGGCGCCAAGATCAACTGGATCGACCTGGCGCAGGCCGACTACAACGCCCGCCTGCAGCAGTCGATCGCGACCGGGACCGTCGACTTCGACATCATCGAAATGGGCGCGCCGTTCGAAGGTGATGTCTGCGGCAAGGGCCTGACGTCGGAAATGCCCGACTGGGTCAAGACCCAGATCGATTTCGACGATCTGGTCAGCTATCTGAAGCCGCCGGTCGGCACCTGGGACGGCAAGCAATACCGCGTGACCGTCGACGGCGACGCGCACAACTTCAACTACCGCACCGACGTGTTCGCCGATGCCGACCTCGCCAAGGCCTGGAAGGACGGCGGCGGCGAAGGTGAATGGGGCGTGCCGAAGACCTGGCAGCAGGTTCAGGCGGTGACCAAGTTCCTGAAGGGCAAGAAGCTCAAGGACCAGGACGTCTATGGCTATCTCGACGCGCCGAAGCCCTGGGGCGGCTTCGGCTTCTATTTCCTTGGCAGCCGCGCCACCGCCTATGCCAAGCACCCCGACGACAAGGCCTGGCTGTTCGACGCCGACACGATGAAGCCGCGCGTCAACAATCCGGCCTGGGTGCGCGCCATCCAGGACGTCATCGACGCGCTGCCCTCCGAACCCGCCGACCAGATCAACGCCGATCCGAACACGACCGCCTTCCAGCAGTTCCTGGCCGGCACCGGCTCGATGGTCACCTGGTGGGGCGACGTCGGCTCCAACGTCAAGACCAACGACTCTTCCGTCGTCGGCGACGTCACCGGCTTCTCGATCCTGCCGGGCTCGGACGATGTCTACAATGCGAAGACCGGCGCCTGGGACAAGCTCGCCAGCGGCCCGAACTATGCGCCCAACTGCGCCTATCTCGGCTGGGGCGTCTATGTCATGGCCCGCGTCGATGCCGACGAAAAGAAGAAGAAGGCGGCATGGTCCGCTGCAGCCCATCTCGGCGGCAAGGACCTGTCGATCTGGACGGCGATGTATCCGTCGGGCTTCCAGCCTTACCGCAACTCGCATTTCGACATTCCCGAATGGGTGGCGGCCGGCTACGACGAGGCCTTCATCACCTCCTACCTCAAATCGGAATCCGACAGCTACAACCATCCGAACGCGGCGATCGAGCCACGCATCCCCGGCATCTTCCAGTACTACAGCGCCGCCGAGGACATCCTGGCCAACACTTTCGCGGGCAAGATGAAGGCGCAGGAAGGCGCCGACGCCATCGCGGCGGCATGGGAGAAGCTGACCGACCAGATCGGGCGCGACAACCAGATCAAGCTCTACAAAGCTTCGCTCGGCATGTAGGCTGGCCTATGAACCGTGGTCCGGCGGCAACGCCGGACCACTTTAGACAGGCTCCGGCTCCTCGAGAGCCTTCAAACGGGCGAGATTTGTGGCTGACCAGACATCGACCGCGAACCCGTGGCCGGCAGATGCCGGCACTTCCGATCTGATCTCTCCAGGCCGTAAACGCCTTGGCGGGGCGCTGATGGCCGTTGCGACGCTTGGCCTGCTGGCGACGATCGTGCTGGAGATCCTCTACAAGGGCAGCCCCGATACGATCGGCTTCGAGACCTGGCGCCCCGTCGTCTATGCCTATGTGCTGTGGGGCGTGGCGATCGGTGTCGGCCAGGTGCTGACGCGCGGCGAAGACGGCCAGCGTGCCCTGTTTCTGCTGCCGGCGCTGCTGTTCACCATCGCCATGGTCATCTTCCCGACGCTGTTCGGTTTCTACATCGCACTCACCGACTGGAACCTCAGTTCCTTCAGCGGCCGCCGGTTCAACGGGCTCGACAATTTCTGGCAGATGCTGGGCGATCCCTACTACCGCAACGCGCTGTTCAACATGGTGCTCTACGTGCTGGCGGTGGCGGTCGAATATGTCATTGCCTTCGGCTTGGCGCTGCTCCTCAACGCCCAGATCCGGGCGCGAAAATTCTTCCGCGTCGTCTTCCTGATGCCGCTGATGCTGTCGCCGGTCGCGGTGTCGTGGATGATCGGAAAATCGCTGATGGAATACAGGTTCGGACCGGCCGCAACGCTGGCGCGCCATCTCGGCTGGGAAAATCCGGCCTTCTTCTCCGATCCGATCATCGCGCGCATATCGATCATGATACTGGATGCCTGGACCTTCATTCCGTTCATGATGATCATGCTGCTGGCCGGGCTGCAGGCGATGTCGCGCGAGGTGCTCGAAGCCGCACGCGTCGACGGCGCCAATGCGTGGCAGACCTTCTGGCAGGTCACCTTCCCGCTGATGCTGCCGGTGTCGGTGACGGCGGTGGTCCTGCGCATCATCTTCAAGCTGAAGCTTGCCGACATCATCATCACCGTGACGTCCGGCGGCCCCGGCGGCGCCACCGATTCCGTGTCGAGCTTCATCTACCGCGAATACCGCGACCGCTCGAATGTCGGCTACGGAACCATGCTGGCGATGGCCTATCTGGTGATCATCGTCGTGTTCGTCACGTGGTTGTTGAAATTTGCCAACCGTTTTGTCCGCAATGTCAATTAAAGCAAGATGGGGGTGAATTGAGCCCGATGAGCGTTCAGACCACCGAATATGTCGCCTCGGAGATCCGCTCGCCGGCGAGCTTCCTCGCCAGCCGCGTCTTCATCTATGGCGCGCTGGCCTTCTGGGCGTTCATCTGCCTGTTCCCGATCTATTGGACGATCACGACCTCGTTCAAAACCGCAGTCGACGTCACGCAAGGCCATCTCATCCCCTTCGTCGACTTCCAGCCGGACTGGAAGGGCTGGCGTTCGCTCGGCCTGTCGCCGGACTCGATCTTCCAGACCTCGACCGTGCGCGAGGAGTTCCTCAAGCGCTTCATGAATTCGGTGATCACCTCGGTCGGCGCGTCGAGCCTCGCCATCATCATCGGCAGCCTCGCCGCCTACGGGCTCACCCGCTATCGCTACCATTTCGCCTGGTTCAAGAACGAGGACATCTCGTTCTTCTTCC
>NZ_RZPL01000068.1:0-13000 GCF_004022805.1 Mesorhizobium sp. M7A.F.Ca.CA.002.04.1.1
GGTGTTGAAGGTCGAGCTCGACGGCGTCGAGGCAAATTGGCGTTCCAGCGGTTTCCTTGTCTTTGTCACCGATGAACGAGGCGTCGTGCTGGCCACCAGCCAGCCCGACTGGCGGTTTCGTGCGCTGGCACCACTGTCGGCCGAGGACGTGGCCGCCGCCCATGAGCAACTGCAATTGGCCGATGCTGCCTTCGAGCCGCTGCCGTTCAGACGCGGCGCCGGCGATGGCCTGGCGACGATCGACAACGCCGGAAAACCACGCCAGTTCGTCGAGGTGGTGCAGGATTTGCCCGGTGCAGTCCCAGGCTGGCGTCTGTGGCTGCTGACGCCCGCCGACGCTGCTCTCTCCTCGGCCGCCAATACGGCGCGCCTGACCACGCTCCTGGGCTTGCTGCTTCTAGGCTTGATTGCCTACGTGCTGACCCGGCTTTCGAGCTCGGCATTCATGCGCGCCAGCGCTTCCTGCCGCAGCCTGCGCGTTCGCCGGCGCCGGGTCAGCACGCGAACGGCCGAGCTGACGCGCTCCAACACCGCACTTGCCGGCGAAATCACCGAGCGCGAGAATGCCGAAGCCAAGGTCCGCCGACTGCGCGACGATCTCGCCCAGGCCAACCGGCTTTCCATCCTCGGCCAGATCGCCGCCGGCGTGGCGCATGAGATCAACCAGCCGGTCGCCGCCATCCGCACCTATGCGGAGAATGCAGGTCGTTTTCTGGACAGCGGCAAGACCGGATCGGCCAGCGGCAATCTGACATCGATCGTTTCGATGACCGAACGCATCGGCGCGATCACCGGCACCTTGCGCACTTTCGCCCGCCGGCCGGGCGTCGCCGCTTCGCCGCTGCCGGTGCGCGAGGCGATCGACGGCGCGCTGTCGCTGCTGTCAGGCCGCATACGCGATTCCGGCGTCACCATCGTCAGGCCGCGCGGCAATGCCTCGCCGGTGGTCATGGCGAGCCGCATCCGGCTGGAGCAGATCCTGGTCAATCTTTTGCAAAATGCATTGGACGCGATGAAGGACCAGCCCGATCCGCGCATCGAGATCGAACTCGCCGAGCGCGGTGATCGAGTGCTGATTTCGGTGCGCGACAATGGACCCGGCCTTGGTCCGGAGGCGGCCGGCAATCTGTTCATGCCGTTCCAGACCACCAAGGAGAAGGGGCTTGGCCTGGGGCTGGTGATCTCGCAGGAGATCGCCCAGGAATTGGGCGGCACGCTGCGGCTCGATCCCGGCAATGGCAGCGGCGCATCCTTCACCATCGATTTGAGGCGAATTGAATGACAGACGGATCAGGGCTGGTCGCGCTCGTCGACGACGATGCGGACCTCCTTCACGCCACCACGCAATTGCTCGAGCTTGCCGGCTTCACGGTGGTCGCACTCGACGCCGCCGAGGCAGCACTTGCCGTCGTCGACAGGAATTTCGAGGGCGTCGTCGTCAGCGATATCCGCATGCCAGGCATGAATGGTCTGCAGCTGTTCGATCGCATCAAAGCGATCGACGCGGATATACCGGTGATCCTGGTTACCGGGCATGGCGACGTCGATCTCGCTGTGGCCGCGCTCAAGGACGGCGTTTACGATTTCATTCCGAAACCCTATGCCGGAGAACGCCTTGTCGAGGCGCTGAAACGGGCGAGTGAGAAGCGGCGGCTGGTGATGGAAAACCGGCGGCTGCGCGAAGCCGCGGCATTGGCCGCCGACGGCCTGCCGCTGATCGGCGAGGCGCCTGCCATCAAGCGGTTGCGCGAGACCTTGCGCCAGATCGCCGACATGGATGTCGATGTGCTGGTCGAGGGAGAAACGGGAACCGGCAAGGAAGTGGTGGCGGACCTCCTGCACCGATGGGGGCGGCGGCGCGCAAAACCCTTCGTCGCGCTGAATTGCGGCGCTCTGCCGGAGACGGTCATAGAGAGCGAGTTGTTCGGCCACGAGGCTGGCGCGTTCACCGGCGCGCAGCGGCGGCGGATTGGCAGCATCGAGCATTCGAGCGGCGGCACGCTGTTTCTCGACGAGATCGAATCCATGCCGCCTGCGCTCCAGGTCAAGCTGCTGCGCGTGCTCGAAACGCGCAGCCTCACGCCGCTTGGCTCGAACGAGATACGGCGCATCGATCTCAGGGTCGTCGCAGCGACCAAGGTCGATCTCGGGCGGCCGGACCAGCGCGGCGATTTTCGCGAGGATCTGTATTTTCGCCTCAACGTGGTGACGCTGCGCATTCCGCCGCTACGTGAACGCCGCGGCGATATCCCGATGCTGTTCGGGCATTTCCTCGGCAAGGCGGCCGAACGGTTTGGCCGGCCTGTCGCCAAAGTGAATGCAGCCGTCAGCGATCATCTCCAGTCGCATGACTGGCCGGGCAATGTGCGCGAGCTCGCCCATTTCGCCGATCGCGTCGCGCTCGGTCTCGGCCCGGACGAGGAGATGAAAACGGTTCGCGCGCATTCGCCGGAGCCTGCGGCAGCATTGCCCGAACGGGTCGGCCACTATGAGGCGCAACTGATCCGCGATGCGCTACGCGACCATGGCGGCGACGTGCGCGCCGCCATCGACGTGCTCGGCGTGCCGCGTAAGACCTTTTATGACAAGCTCAAGCGCTACGGCATTGCCGCGTCCGAATTTCGCAATGGCGGCGATGCCGATACGCAACCCATCTCGGAAAAGCGATGAACACGACACTGCAAACGACGGCAAATCCCTCGCCGCAAGACCTCACTTTTCTCAGCGAAAGGCTGACGGCGTTCAACGACGGCGATGTCGGCGCGTCCGAAAGGCATGCGCTTGCGGTGTTCGTGCGCGACGACGCCGGCGCGGTCGTCGCCGGCATTTCCGGCTACACCGCCTGGGGATGGCTTTATGTGCAATGGCTCTGGGTGGATGAGCGGCTGCGTGGCCAGCACATGGCCGGCAAGATGCTGGACGCGGCCGAACATGAAGCGGTGGCGCGCGGCTGTCAAAACGCCTGGATCGACACCTTCAATCCGAATGCCGCCAAGGTCTATCAGCGCCAGGGTTATCAGCCCTTTGGAACACTTGCCGACTTCCCCGTCGGCCGCAGCCGCATCTTCCTGCAGAAGAAACTGGCTTAACCGGCGAGTTTTCCGCCCTGCATCGGCCGCGGTGCGCCGGTCGTGCTCGGAAAACTGATCGGCAGGCCGCGCAGCACGCGAACCGCGAGGAAGGCAAAGCATTCCGCCTCCACCGCGTCGCCGCTCCAGCCCAGGCTCTCGGCCTGCACCACCTCGACGCCGGCGCGGCTGGCCAGCATCGCCATCATGGTCGGATTATGGCGACCTCCGCCGCTGACCACCAGTTTCTTCGGCCGGTGCGGCAAGAGGTCGAGTGCCTTGCCGACGGCGCCGGCGGTGAACGCGGTGAGCAAGGCCGCACCATCCTCTGCATTCAGGCCGTCCGCCATCGCGGCACCGAAGTCGAAACGGTCCAGCGATTTCGGGTAGGCTTTGCTCAGATAAGGGTGCTGCAGCAGCTTGGCGAGCCGGGCCTCGTCGACCGTTCCCGCCCAGCCAAGCGCGCCGTCGCGGTCCATCTCGCCGAGCCCCTTCGACTTGATGAAATCGTTGAGCGGCGCGTTGGCGGGGCCGGTGTCGAAGGCGACGACATTGTCAGCGCCGTCCCACCAGGTGATGTTGGCGACGCCGCCGAGATTGAGTACGGCGACCTCGCCATTGGCACCGGCGCTGCGCATCAGCGCGGTGTGATAGACCGCGGCCAGCGGCGCGCCTTGCCCCCCGGCGCGCATGTCGGCCGAGCGGAAATCGTATGCGACCTTGGTGCCCAGTATGGCATGCATCAGCTCACCGTCGCCGAGCTGCCGGGTCTGGCCCAGCCGTCCAACCTGCGGCGCACGATGCAGAACGGTCTGGCCGTGAAAACCGACGATGCCGATATCGGCCATCGTCATGCCATAGCCTTCGACCAACTCCTTGACGGCCGCCGATTGCGCGCGTGTCAGGGCATCCTCCGCGGTGCGGAAGATCGCCGGCTCCGGCCCAACGAAACTCCACCCCCGCGCCTCCGTCAGCGTCTCTTCCAGCAGCGAGCGGATCGACGCGGGATAGGGCATCAGCCGGTAGGTGCCGAAATCCTCGATGCGTTCGCCATCGGTCTTGATCAGCGCGACGTCGATGTTGCCGTCCAGCACCGTGCCGGTCATCAGGCCGACGGCCCAGATTGGTTCCATAGTCGTTTCCTCGTTGAGCATGATCTTTTCCGAAAACCGTTTCCCACTTTTCGGGACCATGCTCCAGTCCCCATCGATGAGATCGCCGATAGCTTTGCGAAGCCTGACGATTCTACCGTCAAAATATCGGTCGGATGAATCCGGTTGGCGGGCAAGGTCCAAGCCTTGCCACTGTCGAAGCGGCGGTCTCGGTGCTGAAGGCCGAGCGGCCTTCGTAGCGCCACAGGCGATGCTGGACCGCGCAACGTTGGTTCTGCAGCCGTCTGGCTCAACAACCGCCGAGATGCCACCTCTTGCCTGTCAGCCCCGAAGGCGCGACCTTGCCTGATCTGGCGAACGCTTCCGCCGAAATCCGCAAGGAGTGAAAAATCATGGCATCCGATGTGGCCGTCATTGCAGGCGCCGGCGCTGGTCTGAGCGCCTCGCTTGCGCGCCTTCTCACCCAGGAAGGCTTTCGCGTGATTCTGGCCGCCCGCAATTTCGAGAAGCTCAGCGCTCTGACCGACGAAACCGGTGCGCTGGCCGTCGAGACGGATGTTGCCGACGTCGCGTCCGTCGCCAGCCTGTTCGACACTGCAGACAAGGCCGGCCCGCTGGCGCTTGCAGTGTTCAACGCCAGCGCGCGCACCCGCGGACCGATCGCCGAGCTCGATGCCGAAGCGGTCAAACAGGCATTGCTGGTCGGCGCCTATGGCGGCTTCCTGGTCGGCCAGCAGGCGGCGCGCCGGCTGCTTGGGCGGGGTTCCGGATCGATCCTGTTCACCGGCGCCACCGCCAGTGTGAAGGGATTTCCCGGCTCAGCCGGCTTCGCCATGCCGAAATTCGGCCTGCGCGGCCTGGCGCAGTCCATGGCCCGCGAGCTCGCTCCGCAGAACATCCACGTCGCCCACTTCATCATCGACGGCCAGATCGAGCCGGCCGGACAGGTGGCCGATCCCGGCCGGCCGGACCGCCGTCTATCGCCGGACGCCATCGCCGAGGCCTATCTTACAACCCATCCCCAGCATCGCAGCGCCTGGAGCTCGGAGCTTGAGCTGCGGCCCTGGGCAGAGACGTTTTGACAGTGCAGCTGATCGCCTAGGGGCCAACTAATCGCCTGGCGGGAAGTAACGCGATCCTTCCGCCATTCCTTTTACATTAGGTGATACTAATATTTTGTGGCGCTGAGCTGCTTATCCAATACATAAAAAAGCGCAGTGTAATATATACGTTTGTTTAACGTCGGTTGTGCATCTTGCTGGCTTTCCCGGTCTAATTGAGAACGCGTATGCCGGTTACACGTCGTACACTGCTTGCGGCCGGGAGCGGCGGGTTGCTGATCTCGCAAGCCCGGGCGGCCAACACTCCAGGACAGCAGGCGGAGAACGCCCCAACGCCGATCGCGAGCGGCGATGCCTTGCGCATCGCAATGCCGGCCTTCGCTTCCAATCCGTTCTTCCCGGCCGACGGATCGGGGGACAATGGCATAGACATGGAACTGGCCCACGGCATCGCCGCGGCGCTTGGGGTCGAGCCGGTGTTCGACCGATCCGCCGCAACGTTCGACGATATCGTCAGACAGGTCAGTTCCGGACAGGCCGACATGGCGATTGGCAAGCTCAGCAGGACGCTTCAGCGCGGCCGGTCGATCATCTATTCCCGCCCCTACGCCATGCTGCGGCAAGGGCTGATCGCCAACCGCCTCAACCTGGCGCGTATCGCGCAAGGCAAGCCGCCAGAACAGATTGTCCGTGATTTCTCAGGTGATCTCGGCGTGATCGAGGGCTCTTCCTTCGCCACTTATGCGGCCACGACTTTCCCACATGCGCAAATCCATCGCTTGGCAAGCTGGGACCTGATCATCGATGCGATCCGAAACGGGACGATCGACATGGCCTATCGCGATGATTTCGAGATCAAGAAGCTGATGGTCGACGATCCGTCGATGACAGTCGTAGCGCGCTCCATCACGCTGACCGACAAGGTCGATACGATCGCAGTCGGCGTGCGGCCGGACAATCCGCATCTCGCGGCCTTTGTCGATCTGTATCTCGACCTCGCGCGGGGTCAGCAGATTCTCAACACGGACGAGATCATCGCCCGCTATCGCCTGGGGAGCAAAGCCTGACAATGGCCATCTCCGACGTAGCCGGACCCCTGCCTTTCGATTGGCGTCTCGCGGCAAGGCGTATCTTGCGATCGCCGGTGACGACGATTGCGATGATTGCTGCAGGAATCCTGTGCGGCCTCTACTATCCAGACTTTGCCCATGCGATCAGCCCTGTCGCACAACTCTACCTGAATTTCCTAAAGATGGTCGTCCTGCCCTATTTGGTCTCATCGGTCATCTTCTCCATCACGGCGATGGTCCAGGACCCGAAATCGGTCCGCTACCTCGGTAAGGTGGGTATGGCCGTGCTGGTCGTGTCGTTCCTGGCCGTGCTGGTGAGCGGCACCTTGTCGCTGATCCTGCAGCCGGGCCAGATCGAGAATCCCCAGTCGCGCATCGAGCTTGGCGAGTTCATCAATTCGCAAGGCAGCGTGTCCACCGATCTCGCCTTCCCGTTCCAGCCGCCGCCCTCCAATGGGGATCCCAGCGGCGGGCATTCGATCCTGCTCGACCTGGTGCCGAACAACGTCTTCAATGCGCTGGCCTCGGGACAGACCATCCAGGTTCTGCTGTTCTGCCTGCTTTTCGGGCTCGCGATGGGGAAGATTCCCCAGCCCTCGTCCATGAGCCTGACGCAGGCGCTCAACGCGGTCTACAGGGCCTGTACGGTGCTGACCAACTGGTTCATCTGGGGGTTGCCCTTTGCAACCTTCATCCTGATCGCGGACCAGACCGCGTCGACCGGAACCAAGCCGCTCACGCTGATGGGCGGTTACCTGCTGGTGATGGGTTTTTCCTGCCTCATATTCGTTGCCGGCGCCTTTGCCATTATCGCCATCCGGTCGCGACGAAGCTACTGGACGACGATCAAGACCTGCCAGCCCCTTCTCATGGTGGCCATCACCACACGCTCTACGGTCGCCTCGCTGCCGTGGGTCATCAACCTTTTGAGCGAGCGCCTGCGGTTCAGCCTGGTGGTCGTGGAACTGCTGGTGCCGCTGCAGGCGGCTTTGCTGCGTACAGGCCCGGCGCTGCTCTACACTTCGGGTGCGCTGTTCATCGCCCAGCTCTACGGCCATCCGCTTGCAGTCCCCGACCTCGTGCTCGTCGGCATCATCTCGGCGCTTCTCGCGCTCACCACCGGCGGCATGGGCAGCCTGCTCATCCTGTCGCAGATGTCCATCGTCTGCGGCTACCTGAAGCTTCCCTTCGAGGCGGCGTTCGCTTTGTTCGTCGCGGTGGATGCGGCCGTGGACACGTTCATGACGCTGGCCAGCGTCTGCACCGTCGCGGCGAGCACGGCAATGATCGCTCCCAGCCACAGGGAGGCGACACAGCCTGAAACCGTCTCGGAACAGCTCGAAGCCGAGCCTGCCGGATGATCGACGACAGCATCCGTCCCCAGCTCGGCATTATCGGCGGCCTGGGGCCGCTTGCATCGGCTGACTTCTACTTCAAATTGACCCGGATGACCCAGGCGTTCAGAGACAACGAACATGTGCCTGCCGTGATCCTCAGCGTACCGCAGCTGCCCGACAGGACCGAAGCCATCCTTGCCGGCCATGACGGCCCGCTGGCGCCTTTGAAAGCGGCGGTCGCGACGCTCAATGCGCTCGGCGTCGCCTGCGTCGCGATGCCGTGCAACACCGCCCATCATTGGTACGACCAACTGGCGGCGAATTCGCGCGCGGAAATCATCCATATCGGCGACGCCGTGGTGGCGGAGACGCGTCGTAGCCTGGAGCGGGGCCGGGTTGCTGTTCTCGCCACCCAGGGCACGCTGGTCTCCGGCTTCTATCAGGACAGGATGTCGGCGGCGGGATTTGAGCTCTGCCTTCCCTCGAACACCGAATTTCAGGCGTGCGTCGACAGCGCGATCAGCCTCGTCAAGGCGGGTTCGATCGCGGATGCGGCGGTTGAAACCGAGCGCGCGCTCGACATCGCGCAAGCGGCCGGCGCCGATGCCGCCCTGCTCGGCTGCACCGAACTGTCGGTGGTGGCCGCCAGCCTCAACGACGTGAATGGATTGCTCGTCATCGACAGCAATGCGGCCCTGGCGCGAGCCTGCCTGACGCGATTAGGGTTCGGTACGCAGGAAGCCCGAGGGCTGCCGACCGTATCGCGGCCGCCAGGACATGATTGGCCGATGCGCGGCAGCTTGGCCGTACTGGCGTAACCCGATCTAGACGCTCTCGAGGTATGTCTCGATCTCGAAATCGCTGACATTGAGCGCGAACGTGTTCAGCTCCTGGCGTTTGCAGGCCACAAAGGAGTCGCGCAGGATGGCTGGAAAAATCTCCGCCACATGCGTCCCGCTCTCGAAGGCGGCGATCGCGGATGCCCAGTCCGGCGGCAGCTTTGCCGGCGGAAGTCCCTGGCCGTCTGTGCCGATCGGATCACCTGGCGACAACTGTCTTTCGATGCCGGTCAGCGCGGCGCCCAATATGGCCGCGAGCACCAGATAGGGGTTGGCGTCGGCTCCCGATACGCGGTGCTCGATACGGCGAGCAGCGGTCGGCCCGCCCGGAATGCGGATCGCGACCATGCGATTCTCATAGCCCCAGGCGACCGCGGTTGGCGCATAGGATCTTGGGCGCAGCCTGCGGTACGAATTGAAGTGCGGCGCGAATACCAGCGTGCTCTCGGCCATTGCCGCAAGCAGGCCACCGACTGCATGGCGCATGGTCTCCGAGCCCTGGTCGGTGCCGTCGTCGAAGACGTTGCGCTCTTCACCGTCGACCAGGCTGAAATGAACGTGAAAGCCGTTGCCCGCCCGGTCGCCATAGGGCTTGGCCATGAAGCAGGCGGCAAAGCCGTGCTTGCGGGCAATGCCCTTCACCGTGCGCTTGAACAGCACCGCATCGTCAGCCGCCCGCAACGCGTCCGCGACATGGTTCAGATTGATCTCGAACTGACCGACGCCGTTTTCGGCGATGGCCGTGTCGACGGGAATGCCTTGCGTCCGGCAAGCCTCGTAGACGTCATGGATGAAGGATTCGAAATCGTCGATTTCGTCGATCGACAGCGCCGCGTCGGAATCGAGCCGGCGTCCGGTCACCGGCGAGACAGGGCCGACCGGCCGCTGCGATTGCGGATCGACGAGGTAGAATTCGAGTTCCGTTGCCGCGACCGGGGTCAGGCCCAGGGCCTTGTAGCGATCGAGGATGCGGGCCAGCGCCCGTCGCGGGTCGCCGAGATAGGGCGCGCCGCTTTCGTCGGCAAGCCACAGCGGGACAAGTGCCGTCGGATGCGCCGTCCAGGCCACCGGCAGAATGCCGCGCCCGGTCCATTGGCACAGTCCATCGGCATCGCCGGTCGAGAAAACCAGGCTGTTGCCTTCGATGTCTTCGCCCCAGACATCCAGTCCGATCAGCGAAAAAGGCATGCGCAGCTTGCCTTCCAGCGCCTTTCTTGCCTGCTCGACGGGAATGCGCTTGCCGCGCATGATACCGTTGAGGTCGCACACCGCCGCCCTGAGGCTCTGGATGTCGGTTCTGCTTTCAAGCCAGTTCAAAACGTCCGCAATTGCATCGCTCAATTTAAAACCTCTGGTTTTCGAAGGTGCCGCAGCCTGACCGGCCGCACGTCCCTGGTAAAAATAGCTGGTGAGTTTTAGGAAAACAGACGTGGCTGTCGCCAAGCGCTTTTCCTTATTTTTTCAAGTCACTAGCTGGTATGTCGGGAGGCATTTCAAAACCAATTGCGCGATCTGCGATCGCAACATAGAGGTTGGAGGGCGGAATGCCAAGCACGAGACGGTAAACCAGCGCGCAGCCGCTATCGGCGGGAGCGGCGAGTTCGCTGCGGTAAGATCTGGCGCACGCAGCGCCCGAGCCACGCTGTGCAAAACGGTCATCACAAATCTTGACCTCGCATGCACTTGCACCTCTGGCCGCTGTCTGGCTTTTTGGGGTACCCATCGCAACGGACTGATTCGCGTCATGCCGCTCGATTGCAATATGCCCAAGGCAGTCTGCGGGTGGGTCGTGAAGCGCGCGCAATTGACGAAGGAGAAACAGGCATGGCCGAGTTCAAGAAGCCCGAAATCTCCGAGATGAGACCCAAGATCACCGTTATCGGCGTCGGCGGCGGCGGCAATGCCGTCAACAACATGATCGCCGAGCAGCTTCAGGGTACCGAATTCATCGCCGCCAACACCGACGCGCAGGCGCTGACTATGTCCAAGGCGACGCGGCTGATCCAGCTTGGCGCTCATGTCACCGAAGGGCTGGGCGCCGGATCGCTTCCCGAGATCGGTCGCGCCGCGGCCGAGGAATCGCTCGACGAGATCATGGATCATCTGGCCGGCACGCATATGTGTTTCGTCACCGCCGGAATGGGCGGCGGCACGGGAACCGGTGCGGCTCCAATCATCGCCCAGGCGGCGCGCAAAGCCGGCATCCTGACGGTTGGCGTCGTCACGAAGCCGTTCACCTTTGAAGGCCGGCGCCGCATGCAGATGGCCGAAGAAGGCATCGAGCGGCTGCGCGAGAGCGCCGACACGGTGATCGTCATCCCGAACCAGAACCTGTTCAGGATCGCCGATGCCAAGACCACCTTCGCCGATGCGTTCGTCATTGCCGACCGGGTGCTCTATGCCGGCGTCAGCTGCATCACCGACCTCATCGTCAAGGAAGGCCTGATCAATCTCGACTTCGCCGATGTCAAATCCGTGATGCGCGACATGGGCCGCGCCATGATGGGCACCGGTGAGGCTTCCGGTGAAGGCCGCGCGATGAAGGCGGCCGAAGCCGCGATCGCCAACCCGCTGCTCGACGAAGTGTCGATGAAAGGCGCCAAGGGCGTGCTGGTCTCGATATCGGGCGGCAGGGACATGACCCTGTTTGAAGTCGACGAGGCCGCCACCCGCATTCGCGAAGAGGTCTACGAGGATGCCGACATCATCGTTGGCGCCATCTTCGACAAGGGCATGGAAGGCCGCTTCAGGGTCTCGGTCGTGGCGACGGGCCTCGACCGTGCTTTTGGCGCCGAGGATGCCGACGCCGGCATCGCGCGCGACCACGCCGGTCAGCCGCCGGCGCGCACGCTTCAATAGCGTTCGGTAAACGGGCAGGGCGCTGCCGCGCTCCTGCCCTCGATACCAGCGTTCAGCTCAGCCGAACTTCGGGTCCAGACTGCCCGACTTGTAGCGCTTGGCCATTTCGGCGACCGGCAGCGGCTTGATCTTCTGCGCGTTGCCGGCGGTGCCGAACTGTTCGAACTGCATGCCGGGTCCGGTCGGCGCGCTCAGGCCCTGATGCTCGAACCATTCGGTCCAGGCGCCAGGACGCGTCGCCATGTGCAGCAGCGGCAGGCGGCCGATATCGGCCGGTGCGGCGATGGCGCGGCCGGCGAGGAATTCGGGCGACACGACCGGCGCCACGGTTTCGCGCACCAACAGTGTCGAGTCGGCCTCCGGCCAGTCCGGCAGGCCGTAGTGGATGGCGGCATCAAGCCTCTCCCTGGCGAAGTCGAAGCGACCGACGCGGGTGACGAAGTTGATGGTGATATCGGGATTGTTTTCGACGAAATCGGGGATCATCGGCATCAGCCAGCGCGTGCCGAAGGTCGGCAAAATGGCAAGGTTCAGCATGCCACTATGCCGATTGCTCATCAATCCAAGGGCTGCGTCACGCAATTGCCCAAGTGCTGAACGCACCGCCTCGGCGTAGATCTCGCCCGATGTCGACAGCCTGACATTGCGGCTGTCGCGTTCGAACAGCCGGCGGCCGAACTGATCTTCCAGAAGTTTGATCTGGCGGCTGACCGCGCCCTGGGTCAGATCTAGCTCCTGGGCGGCGGCGGTGAAACTGCCGAGCCGGGCCACAGCCTCGAAGGCGGCAAGGGCGCTGATGTTGGGTAAAAGGCGGCGTTGGACACTCATGATCCATTCCTAACGATCATTGATCGGTGAATCAATTTCGTTTGATTTTTTCGAGGCGCAGGCCGATAGAACGGGCCAACATTTTGCTTCATGCATGTCATCGTTTTGAGCGACATGCATTGGTTGGGAGAAACGCGATGGCCGCCGACAAGAACGCATTCGTCTGGGAAGACCCGTTCCTGATCGAGGGCCAGCTTTCGGAAGACGAGCGCATGGTGCGCGACGGGGCGGCCGCCTTCGCCGCCGACAGACTGGCGCCGCGGATCGAGGACGCCTACCTCAACGAGACCTTCGACACCGCGATCTTCCGTGAAATGGGCGAGGCCGGCCTGCTCGGCATCAACATCCCTGAAGAATTCGGCGGGCTTGGCGCGAACTACGTCACCTATGGGCTGGTCGCACGCGAAGTAGAGCGCGTCGATTCCGGCTATCGGTCGATGATGTCAGTGCAGTCGTCGCTGGTGATGTATCCGATCTATGCCTATGGCTCGGACGAACAGCGCAAGAAGTACCTGCCCAAGCTCGCCAGCGGCGAGTGGATCGGCTGTTTCGGCCTGACCGAGCCGGATGCAGGCTCCGACCCGGGCGGTATGAAGACGCGCGCCGAGAAGACCGCCAACGGCTACAAGCTGTCCGGTTCGAAGATGTGGATTTCCAACGCGCCCGTCGCCGATGTGTTCGTCGTCTGGGCGAAGCTGAAGGGGGAGAACGGCAAGGACGAGATCCGTGGCTTCGTGCTGGAAAAGGGCATGAAAGGGCTTTCGGCGCCGAAGATCGGCGGCAAGCTGTCGCTGCGGGCGTCGATCACCGGCGAAGTGGTGATGGA
>NZ_RZPL01000690.1:0-3003 GCF_004022805.1 Mesorhizobium sp. M7A.F.Ca.CA.002.04.1.1
GCTTCAGTTCAATACGGCGGTTCTTGTTGCGCGCCTCTTCGGTGTCGGCGGGATCGAGCGGCTGGAACTCACCGAAGCCTGCCGCGACCAGGCGGTTGGCCGGCACGCCGTTCTCGATCAGAAATTTCACCACCGAGGTCGAACGCGCCGTCGACAGTTCCCAATTGTCGCGGTAGCGGCCGGTGCCGGAGAGCGGCTTGTTGTCGGTATGGCCGTCGACGCGCAGCACCCAGTTGATCTCGGGCGGGATTTCCTTCTGCAACTCGATGATGGCGTCGGCGAGTTTCTTCATCTCGACCTTGCCGGCATCGTTGATCACCTCGGAGCCCGTTGGGAACAGCACTTCCGACTGGAAGACGAAGCGGTCGCCGACGATGCGGATGTTCTCGCGGTCGGCGAGGATTTCGCGCAAACGGCCGAAGAAGTCGGAGCGGTAGCGGTTCAACTCCTGCACGCGCTGCGCCAGCGCGACGTTGAGGCGGCGGCCGAGATCGGCGATCTTGGTGTTGGAATCGCGGTCGCGGATTTCGGAGACGTTGAGCGCATCCTCGAGCGCGCCGATCTGCTTGCGCAGCGCCGCGATCTGCTGGTTGAGTATCTCGACCTGGCTCAGCGCCTGCTGGCTGATCTGGCGCTGGCTGTCGAGTTCGCCGCCGAGCGCCGCTGCACGCTGATTGGCGGCGTCGCCGGCACCGGCACCTTGCGCCAGCAATCGTTCGAGCCGGCTCTTTTCCGCTTGCGCGGCCGACAGCGACGCCTGCAGATTGGCCAGGGAATCATCCTTGTCCTGCGCCGTCGAGCGCTCCAGCGCCAGCAGTTGGGTCAGTTCGTTGATCTGCGAGTTGAGGCGCGAGAGCGCCGTATCCTTGCCGGAGATTTCGCGTCCCAGCAGGAACTGCGCCAGCACGAAGACCGTGAGCAGAAACATGATCGCCAAAAGCAGCGTCGACAGCGCGTCGACGAAGCCCGGCCAGTAGTCGATGCGGCGATCGGTGCGCCGGCCCCTGGCGAGCGCCACTTCAGTGCACTCCGGGCTTCTTCAGGGCATCGGCGATCTTTTCCAGCGTGTTGCGCATCGCCTTCTGCTCGTCGGACTGGGCCTCGACCCAGTCGCGCATGATCTGCTGTTCCGAGCGCATATTCTTGACCAGGCCGGAAATGCCGTCGGCGAGATTGGCCATGGCGGTGGCGACGCGCGGGTTGGAGCCGCCGCCATTCTCCTGCATCGAGCGCAGCCGTTCCGACAGCACCCGGATCTCGTCGGAGGATTCGGTTTTGGCCGGGTCGGCGACGACGATGTCCGACGACAGGTCGGTGACCGAGGAAAGCCAGTTTTCCAGTTCGGTGTAGAAGCGCGTCTGGGCGCGGCCGGCCTGCAGGTCGAGGAAGCCGAGCACCAGCGAGCCGGAGAGGCCGAACAGCGAGGACGAGAAGGCGGTGCCCATGCCGGCCAGCGGCGCCGAAAGCCCCTGCTTCAGGGAATCGAGCACCGCGGCGGCGTCACCGGTGCCGGGATCGAGCGATTCGATGGTTTCGCGGATCGAGCCGATGGTGTTCAACAGTCCCCAGAAGGTGCCGAGCAGGCCGAGGAACACCAGCAGGCCGACGAGATAGCGCGAGGTGTCGCGGCTTTCGTCGAGGCGCGTGGCGATGGAATCGAGCATGGTGCGCATCGAACTGGTCGAGAAGGCCATCGCCGAGGAACGGCCGATCATCGCCTTCATCGGCGCCAGCAGCACCGGTTCGGTCGTCTCCGAGCCGGCACGGAAGGAGTTGACCCAGCGCACTTCGCGAAACAGTCGCCCAACCTGGGCGAAGGCCAAAAGGATGCCGACCACCAGCACGCCGACGATCAGGCCATTGAGGCCGGGATTGCTGCCAAAGGCGGTTGAGATCTGTCGGGTGAGGATGGCGGCGATGAAGGCGACGATGACCAGGAAGATCACCATGGTCAGCAGAAAGACCTGCGGGCTCGATAATTTATGCGGGTCGTAGATCAGGACATCAGAACGTCTGCCCATGCCGAAGGATCTGAGAAAAGCCATCCGTGCCCCGTTTCCGATGCCGCCGCCGATCACGTAAACCGCGACTCTAAACGGAATTGTGACCAAATTGAATGGCGCTTGGCAATATTGCCGCGTCGATAGTGTCAGAGGCGATTGATGACCAGACAGTCGACCATGGCGGCCAGATGCAGGCTGGCGCCGGTGACGACGAAACCGTGCCACAGCGCATTGTGGAAGCGCAGCCCCTTCCAGGCGAAGAAGATGACGCCGCAGGAGTAGACGATGCCGCCGGCAACGATCAGCGCTATCGATGTCGTCGGTAGCGTCTGGACAAGCGGCTTGACCAGGATGATGCCGCTCCAGCCAATGGCGAGATAGAAGCCGATCGCCAGCCGGTCGAAACGGCCGGGAAAGAACACCTTGACGGCAATGCCCAGCGCTGCCGCGGTCCAGACCAGCACGATCATCCAGCGCGCCAGCGGCGAGCCTTCGAGCTGCGCCAGGAAAGGCGTATAGGTCGCGGCGATCAGCAGATAGATCGCGGCGTGGTCGAAACGCCGCAACACCCATTTTGCCGGCGACGAGACCGGCCACAGATTGTAGGTCATCGACACCGAGAGCACGGTGAGCAGCGAAACCACGTAGAAGGCGGCGGCGATGTATTCGCCGGGTCCGACACGAAACGCCGCCAGCGCCAGCAGCGCGGAACCGGCCGATATCGCCAGCACGATGCCGACCGCGTGGACGATACCGTCAGCGATCATCTCGGCACGCGAATAGTGCCAGCGTCCGATGAACGGGATATCGGGGTAGGGTTCGTTGTCTCTCACTAAGCCGGGTTCCTGCGCCGCGCCCTCCAATCTGGGCGCTCGCCGGGCAGTATTTCAAGCTTCCGTTGCGGTTTTGCGACTGCGGCGCATCAGCGCGGCGGTTTGTCGGCGCGGCTTGCCTGTCAACGAGAGGAGAGCGGCTTCTTCACGACCTTGAGCAAAGCGCG
>NZ_RZPL01000691.1:0-3002 GCF_004022805.1 Mesorhizobium sp. M7A.F.Ca.CA.002.04.1.1
GAACACGGCGTTGTAGGTGTTGGAACCAAGCCCGAATTCGGGGACGTTGGTCTTGCCGATGATAATGGCGCCGGCATTGCGGATGCGCTCGACGAAGAAATCGTCCTCCTGCGGCACGAAATCGGCGAAGATCGGCGAGCCGAAAGAGGTCCTGAGGCCCGTGGTCGAGGCGAGGTCCTTGATGGCCATCGGCAGGCCGAAGAGCGGGTTGGTTTTGGCTCGCGTTGGGCTGGCATCGGCCGCATCGGCTTCGCGCAGGATATCGGCGCGATCGCGCAAGGAGACGATGGCGTTGACCAGCGGATTGACCGCCTCGATGCGGTCGAGGAATGCCGCCACCACCTCGCGCACGCAAAGCTCCCTCTCCCGGATCGCGCCGGCGAGTTCGACTGCGGACAGGCGGCAGATGTCGCCTGCCGGTGGCACGGCATGTTTTGTTTGAGGACGCAGCATTTTAATGGGTTTCCTGCAGCGCCTGATCGACGTCTTTGGCGAGCGGGATCGCCGGTTGGGCGCCAGGTTTCAGGCAGGCCAGCGAGCCGGCCGCGCCGGCGCGCGCCAGCGCCTGTTCGAGCGTGAGGCCCGACGACAGGCTGGCGGCGAAATAGCCGCAGAACGTATCGCCGGCGCCGACCGTGTCGACGGGGACGATCTTGCGCGCAGCAACGGCCAGGAACTCGGTCGGTGTCGCCGCCATCACGCCATCGCCGCCGAGCGTGACGACGACGGTGCGGCCGGTCTTTCCGGCAAAGTCGCGCATGCGCACCGCCCGATCGCGGCCTTGCAGCGACAGCGCTTCGCCATACAGGTCGAACTCGGTTTCGTTGGCGACGACATAGTCGGCCTTGCCGAGAAAGCCGGCTGCTTGCGCCTGGAAAGGTGCTGTGTTGAGCACCGTGATGGCGCCGGCCGCCCTTGCCTGGTCGAGGGCGGCATCGACGGTGGCCAGCGGAATCTCATTTTGCAGCAGCACGACGTCGCCTTTTTTCAGAAAGGCCTTGGAGAGATCGCCGGGCACCACGGAAGCGTTGGCGCCCGGCACCACGGCGATGATGTTCTCGCCGTCGTCGGCGACCATGATCAGTGCCGTGCCGGTCGAGGCGTGAGTCTCGGCAACGCCGGACAGGTCGACCTTGCCGTCGCGCAGCAATGCCAGTGCCTCGGCGGCGAAGCTGTCCCTGCCGACGGCGCCGACCATGCGCACCGAGGCGCCGGCGCGTGCGGCGGCCAGGGCCTGGTTGGCGCCCTTGCCCCCGGGCGCGGTGGTGAAGGCCGAGCCGCCCACCGTCTCGCCGGGGCTCGGCAAGCGGTCGACCTTGGCGATAAGGTCGAGGTTGATCGAGCCGATGACGATAATCAAGCAGGGCCTCCTGGCAACGCAAATTCAAAATGCCGGAGCGTCTTCGTGCGTCCGGGCGAACGCAGATCGTTCCGATTGCGTGGAAGCTAACCTGTAAGGCCGCAGCTTGCCAGACCACGCGCATGGTCCAGCCCGATTTGAGTTGTCGCGGCCTTATTCGCAGCGCACGGTGACCGTGCCCTGATAGTTGCCGGCGGGAAAGATACCGCTCGACTTGGTGGCGGTGAGGTCGACCTGCATCGCGTGGGTGCCGTTGGCAACCCTCTGCGGCACACTTCCGTTGACATCGGCCCCCGAGCCATCGAGGCGGAAGACCGAAGCGAACGTCACGTTGGTGCCACCGCCGCTCGGCGCGGACGAGAATGCGGCAGGCGCCGGCGCCGAAACCGAATAGCAGTCAAGCAGGTTGAGTATTGAGCATAACAGGGAGCTTGCCACCACGGTGGCGCTGGCGCTCGATCCGCCTGCCTGTTTGGAGCCCAGTATGCTGATGGCGGGACTGGCCTTCATCGTTCCGGACGCCCCGACCATGATGGTGCAGGTGCCGATGATCGCCGCCTGCATCGGAAGGCAGGAACCGGCAAGTGCCGCCATCGCAAACAGCGCGCGGCTACTGCTTCTTCTTTTTCTTGCCATCGCCATTTCCGGTTCTGATGCTCCAGCCTTCGTTGGCCCACCCCGGTGATGCGGTCGCGGGAGCGGTGGCGGCAATACTCGCCGTCTGGCCGTCGGTGCCGAGGCCCATTTTGAGGAGCTTCAGCTCCAGCTGAAGGCGCTCGACCTCAAGCTCGTAGAGACGGCTGCAATCGACGCGCTTGGGCGTACGCCCGATGGGGATCACCACGCGGCCGTAAGTGGCGACATCATTGTCGGACTGGCTGTTGCCTCTGATGACGCCGAGATCGACATAGGCGCCGGAGCCGGAGACGGCGGAACGGCAAGTGGTGCCATCCGCGGCATGGACCTCGTCCTGGCCCTGGGGCAAGGTGACGCCGGGCAGGTTGAAGCCGCTTTCGTTCTGGTTGAGGTTGTAGACGTCCTCGGCCCCGGCCGGCGAGGCACCCGCCCAAACAGCCGCGAGCGCCAGTGTCAGGACTTGCGGCGCCCAAAAAACTTTCCGCATATCTGTGCCCTTATCTGCGTCTGTTGATTGGGAAAGGGGATGCTTTCGGTACAGATACGCACTTTACGCTCGGCAGCGCCGCCGAAAGGCACAACCACAAGGACAGAACGGGAGGCCTGGGAGGCCAGTTGGAAGACATTTGGAGAGACCCTGGCATCTACCGGCTGGAAATCCTGATCGTAGACGTGAATTTCGACCCGGATGTTGCGGTCGTAGGGATTGGCGGGGAAGACGCGAACCGCAAAGACGTCGGTGAAGCTGTTGATCTCGCCACGCATCGGCGACATCGACTGAGCCTTGGCGGCAACGGGCGCCAATCCGACGGCCAACGCCGTCGCCAGGATTCGAGCATGTTTCACGACCCCTCCTTCGCTCGCGTCATTCGCAGCGCAGCGTTACCGTTGCCTGATAATTGCCGTTGGCGAAGCGATTGCTGCCGCCCTTGGTTCCGGCAAGGTGAACCGAGACGAGATCTGCGCCGGGGGTGGTGATGCTGGTTGTCGAGCCGGTCTCGACGAT
>NZ_RZPL01000692.1:0-3002 GCF_004022805.1 Mesorhizobium sp. M7A.F.Ca.CA.002.04.1.1
GATGAAGGGACTCGAACCCCCACGCCTTTCGGCACTGGAACCTAAATCCAGGGCGTCTACCAGTTCCGCCACATCCGCATGGACCGGCAATCCCATGTGGCCATCATTCTGTCAATGTCAGAGACAAGATGTGGCCCAGCGACAAGATGTGGGGCAGGCCCCGAATGCTGGTTATCGCTGGGATGCGAAGACTGTTGAAAATTGGCCTCGCCTGTGACAAAAGGCGTGTCAAATGTGACGGGACGCGACGATCCGCTTCTGCAGAATGTGATAAGAAGTAGGAAAAACAAGAACTTATTCACATTTTGGAACGCAGTTTGGGAGAGTTTGAGCCGGGTTTTCGGTCAAATCGCCAGGTTCCGTACCAAAAGCCATTCCCGGCAAGAATATACCGGCAGGCTGTGAACGGCAGAGGCCGTGGCAGTCTCATTGGTGAAAACAAAGGTTTTACGATGCAGGTCACCGAAACGCTCAACTCCGGTCTCAAGCGAGAGATCAAGATCACCGTGCCGGCCGGTGACATGGAAGCCAAGCTGATGGCGCGGCTTTCGGATGCCCGCAACAAGGTCCGCATCAACGGCTTCCGTCCAGGCAAGGTGCCGGTGCAGCACCTGCGCAAGGTCTACGGCAAGTCGTTCATGGCCGAAGTGGTCAACGAAATCCTCAACGATTCGACTCGTTCGATCATTACCGGGCGTGGTGAAAAGGCTGCCATGCAGCCTGAAGTCATCATGACCGAGGACGAGAAGGAAGCCGAGAAGATCCTGGCCGGCGGCGCCGACTTCGAATTCCGCCTCAACTACGAGATCATCCCGGCGATCGAGATCAAGGACTTTTCCGACATCAAGGTGACGCGCCAGGTGTTCGACGTGCCTGATGCCGAGATCGACGAGCAGGTCCAGCGCGTTGCCGAATCGGCGCGCAGCTACGAGCCGAAGACCGGCAAGGCCGCCAATGGCGACCGTGTCACCATCGACTATGTCGGCAAGATCGACGGCGAGGCCTTCAATGGCGGCGCCGGCACCGATCAGCCGCTGGTGCTAGGCTCGAAGGAATTCATCCCCGGCTTCGAGGATCAGCTTGTCGGCGCCAAGGCCGGCGACGAAAAGCAGGTCACCGTGACTTTCCCGGAAAACTACCAGGCGGCGCATCTGGCCGGCAAGGAAGCGACCTTCGATGTCACGGTCAAGGAAGTGTCCCAGCCCGGCGCGCTGGAAATCAACGACGAGACCGCCAAGAACCTCGGCCTGGAGTCGCTGGAGCGCCTGCGCGACGTCGTGCGCGGCCAGATCGAGAACCAGTTCGGCGCCATGACGCGCCAGAAGGTCAAGCGCCAGCTGCTCGACCAGCTCGACGCGGCTTATTCGTTCGAGGCGCCGTCGAAGCTCGTCGACGCCGAGTTCAACAACATCTGGGCGCAGGTCAATCGTGATCTGGAAGCAGCCGGACGCACCTTCGCCGACGAAGAGACGACGGAAGAAGAGGCGCGCGCCGAGTATCTGCGGCTTGCCGAGCGCCGCGTGCGCCTCGGGCTGGTGCTGGCTGAAATCGGCGAGAAGGCCGGCGTGACCGTATCGGACGAAGAGCTGCAGCGCGGCCTGTTCGAGCAGGTGCGGCGCTATCCAGGAAACCAGCAGCAGGAAGTCTTCGAGTTCTACCGCAACAACCCGGAAGCGTTGAACACGCTGCGGGCGCCGATGTTCGAGGAAAAGGTGGTCGACCATCTGCTCGGTCAGATTTCGGTCACCGACGTCAAGGTCAGCAAGGAAGAGCTGATGGCCGACGACGAAGAGGACGAGACCGCCGTCAAGGCGAAGCCGGCGAAGAAAGCCGCCGCCAAGAAGGCCGACGCCAAGACGGCCGACGACGCGGAAGAGCCCAAGAAGAAGGCCGCGCCGAAGAAGAAGGCCGCCGAATAACACCAGCGCTCCGCTGAAACAGGAAGGCCGCCCTCGAGGCGGCCTTTTTCGTTGCCAAACTGCAACAGCCGCCATGCTTCGCGAGCGACGGCCTGTGGCGACCAAGCTTTGATCATTATCTGCGCTTCTATTGCAAGCCGCTTGGTTGTTGGAGGGCGTGTTGAGACTGTTCGTCGAATTGGGACACGCTTCGGCAATCGCGCTGATCCTTATCTCGGTCTGCGGCATTGCCCAGGCCGGCACGGTGCCTGACAACTGGCGCTTCGGCACGAGTGAAGACGGCCTCGTGACGGCCTCGCTCTACGCCACCAACAAGCTGATCACCGGCGGCGGTGCCTTGAGCTACAGCCCGATCCTGACGATTGCCTGCCGGGCAAACGGCGAGCCGCATTGGACTGAATGGCTGCAACTGAACGACGCTGTTTCGGCCAGCCGCAAGATCACCATGTCGATTACGGTCGATCAGGAGAGCAAGTTCGACGAAAGCTGGTCGGTCGGGCCGCGCGGCCGGATGCTGGTGCGCGATGGCGCCGATGGCATCAGGCGCCTTGTCGCCGCGAACCGGCTCCAGCTTTCGTGGCGGTTCGGGCTGCTGGCGGGGCGCGGCGAGGCCGATTTCGACCTCGCCGGGTTCGGCGAAGCGGTCAGCCAGGTTGCCGGAAACTGCAACACCGATCCGCCGTGAACGACCGTGAGGCGAAGGCGGCAACGGCCGAGCTCGCCGTTCCCGGTGATGCTGATCGGCTTCAAACCTTTGTTCTCATACATGTCGTTGCCTCAAAAACGCACTTTGGGGCGACATCATCAAACGGCGTTGCTGACCCAGCGGAGCACGTTGGTCCAAAGCCGCGCATAGCCGGGCCATTCGACAAAACTGTTCGGCAGCCAGTGCGGTCCGATGTCCGACGTCCAGACCAGCGTGCGCCCTTCGCCGTGACGCCCGGTGACCAGCAGGGGATGGCCGCCCTGGTCCTGCGGCAGCCGCGCCAGAACCTCGACATCGTCGCGATCGCGGGCGACGACCTCGTTGGCGCCGAGCAGCAGCGGCCATTCGCCCTCAATGCCGGCAAAAAGCGGATGGTC
>NZ_RZPL01000693.1:0-3001 GCF_004022805.1 Mesorhizobium sp. M7A.F.Ca.CA.002.04.1.1
ATGATCCTGCTGTCGCAGGCTTACCGGATGGCGCCGGCCAACCGCGTTGCCACCTTCGAATATACCGGCATCCTGTGGTCGCCGCTGTGGGGTTTCCTGTTCTTCGCCGAGGTGCCGCGGTCGACGACCGTGATCGGTGCCGCCTTGATCATCGGCGCCGGCCTGCTGGCGCTCAGCACCGAACGGCGCAAGAGTACTCCACCTGTGCTCGCTGCCGCCGACCCAGCCTGATCAGGCGAAGCAGATCAGCGCCCGTTCGACGCGCGAGCGGATTTCAGCCAGCGTGAAAGGCTTCTGCACGACATCGAGGATGATGCCGTTCAATTCCTCGGCGCGCTCGCGCTGGTCGGCATAGCCGGTCATCAGCACGATCTTGATGGCGGGAAACAATGTCGCCGCCGCTATCGCCATCTCGATGCCGTCCATCTCCGGCATGCGGATATCGGAGACGACGAGATCATAGCCGCCACGCGCGGCCTGGATCAGCGCAAGCCCCTGCGCGCCATCCGCCGCGATATCGATTGTGTGCCCGGCGCGTTCAAGCGCGCGGGCGGCCAGGGTGCGGACGGACTCATCGTCCTCGACGATCAGAAGCTTTGCCATGGCCGGCATATTTGGCCGCCAAAAGTTGACTTTTCCTGAAAGCGCTGAGGATCAGCAAACCTTTTTGCTGCCGCTCAGGCATCCCCTTTGACGACACCGACAAAGGGCAACTCGCGAAAGGCATGGGCTACATCCATGCCGTAGCCGACGACGAAATAGTCGGGGCAGTCGAAGCCGACATAATCGGCATTGAGTTCGGTCTGGCGGCGCATGCGCTTGTCGAGCAGCACGGCGATCGAACAGCTCTTGGCGCCCCGCGACAGCATCAGCTCGCGGGTGAAGCTCAGCGTCTTGCCCGATTCGAGAATGTCGTCGATCAGCAGCACGTCGCGGCCAGCGACCTCATTGTCGATGTCGCGCAGCACCCTCACCTCGCCGCTGCTGGTGCCGGCGCCATAGCTGGAGATGAAGATGAATTCGACCTCCGGCGACAGGCCGACATCGTGCATGGCGCGGATGAGATCTGCGGCGAAGATGAACGACCCCTTCAGCACCGAGATCACCAGGAGGTCATGGTAGTCGTGTCCGGCAATCTCCTTGGCGAGTTCGAGATTGCGCCGCGCGATCGCCGATGCAGAAAACAGGACTTCGATGTCCTTGCCGCGTACAATTGGCATTTTTCGCCCCGCTGATTTCTTGCCTAAACGCGTTCACGCCCAGCACGTGTTGAGATTCAGGTCAGGCTGAGTCGAAAACGGTGGTTTCCGAGAACCGGAGCGGAGCGTACTGAAGTACGTGAGCACCGGAAGCGCAGGAAACCGCCGTTTGCGGCCAGTCTCACCTGAATATCAGCACACGCTATTCGGCGAAGGTGACCGATACAGTTCTTACACCGTTTCTAGGCACGTCGAGCCGGCTGGCAAAGCCGAATCTTTCGCCAGAGGCCAGCGAACGGCCGGATGTCCCCAACGTATAGCGGGTGATGTGCCCGTCATTGCCGGTCACCCGGATTTCAAGCGGCGGCAGCTGCGCCGGTTTGGCGCCGTCATTGGCGGCCTCGCCATCGACGAACAGCGCAGGGTTCGGTCCGGAAGCATCGACGCGTGACGTGACGCCCGAAATGCTGAGCGCCGACGCTTGCGCGCTGGACAGGAACGGCACCTGGCGCACCAGCGCGTGCCCGCCGGAAACCCAGAAGGCGGCCAAGGCAGCGCCGATGCCGGCGATCCAGAAGATCGGCCCGCCGCGCGAGGCTGGCGGCCGCTCCGGCGGGGCTTCGGGCTTGCGCAGCATGTCCATGCCCTCGATGGGTGGCATCACGATCGCACGCGGCAGCGGCGAAACGCTTTCCACGGCAGGTGCAGGGCGCGGCATCACCACGTAATCGGCATCGACGATGTCGGCGGCCGAACCGCGCATGAACCGGTCCGCCGCGGCAATTGCCGTCGGATCGGTCATGATTTCGCCGGAAACCGGGCGCGCGGTTCGATCGTCAGCCATCATGGCCCCAGCATTGCAGCACGTGTTCGCTTTTCGTTTCTTTTGCGTAAACACAAATGGTTAACGCTTCCCCACCGGAGCCCTCGTGACGAGTCGAAAGAGCCTAGGAATTAACCGCCGGTTAACCATGCCGGCCGATGGTCTTTACCCAGAACAGGCCGGCTCACTGCCGTGCCGAATTTCAGGTCGTCGAAATTGATTCGCTTCGAAAATGTCGGCCTCCGCTATGGCATGGGTCCGGAAATCCTCCGCGACATCTCCCTGCACATTCCCGAGCGCTCCTTCCAGTTCCTCAGCGGGCCTTCGGGCGCCGGCAAGACGACCTTGCTGCGCCTGCTGTTCATGTCGCTGAAGCCGACGCGCGGGCTGATCACCATCTTCGGCAAGGATCGCTCCCGCATTTCCCGCACCGAGCTGCCGCATCTCAGACGCCGGATCGGCGTGGTGTTCCAGGATTTTCGGCTGCTCGACCACATGACCACCTATGAGAACGTCGCGCTGCCGCTGCGCGTGCGCGGGCGCGAGGAGGCGAGCTACCGCACCGATGTCACCGAGCTGTTGAAGTGGGTCGGGCTGGGCGAACGCATGCATGTGCTGCCGCCGGTTCTGTCCGGTGGCGAGAAGCAGCGCGCCGCGATCGCGCGGGCGCTGATCGAGCAGCCGGAAATCCTGCTCGCCGACGAACCGACCGGCAATGTCGATCCGCCGCTGGCGCGACGCCTGCTGCGGCTGTTCATCGAACTCAACCGTCTCGGCACCGCCGTGGTGATCGCCACCCACGATCTCGGCTTGATGGAGCAGGTCGACGCGCGCCGCATGATCCTGGCCGGGGGAAGGCTGGACATCTATGACTGAACTGTCCGCCGAACATTTTGTGGAAAGGGAGCAGGACGCCGAGGCGACCGAAGCAAAGCCGCGCGCCCAGCGCAGGATGGCGCCGATCGTGCCGGCGCAGAAC
>NZ_RZPL01000694.1:0-2998 GCF_004022805.1 Mesorhizobium sp. M7A.F.Ca.CA.002.04.1.1
GAAGGAGCAGGGCGGTCGAGTCGGTGCCGCAGGACACGGACGCACCAGCGCCGCTGGTAAAATCGATATGCGAAAAAGGGTTAGTCGAGAGGTCCGGCTCGGTGTCGAGCATGATGCATGTCGCCCAAAAGTGATCCCGGTTTCAGGACAACGACATGTATGACAAGGATCAGCAGGCAGCCAGAGCCTTCTCCTGCTTGACGCGTTCCTTGAGCGCGCTGGAAATATCGGGGTAGCGCTTGCCGACCTCGCTGAAAGTGGCGCAGGCAACGTCATGCTGCTTGAGGCCGACCAGCGACACGCCGAGCTTCAGCAACATATCGGGAGCTTTCTTGGCCTTGGGGTAGTCCTTGCTGGCGGCAAGGAACGTCTCGGCCGCATCGCGGTATTTCTGCTGGCCGAGCAATGACTCGCCCAGCCAGTAATGCGCGTCCGCGGCCTTCGCATCCTTGGGGAAGCGGGCGATGTGGTCGCGAAAACCCTGCTCGGCGGTGCCGTAGTCGCCCGAGAGGATGAACTGGTATGAGTTGCGGTAGAGCTCTTCCGGATTGTTGGTGGCGGGCAACGCCGCGACCACCGTATCGGATTTGCCGGCCTTGGGCGCCGCCCCGGCGACTGGCGCGGTATCCTGCGCCGGCGCGGTCGATTGTGTGTTGCCGCCGGCATCGATGACATTGCCGTTCTTGTCGACGGTGATGCTGCCGAAGGTCTTTTCCGGCGCTCCCGTACCGGGAATAACCTTGCCGGGGTCGCCATCCGGAGATTCGACGATGACGTCCTCGACCGTCTTGCCGACTGCCGATTGATCGTTGGCGGGCTCGGCGCCGGCATCGGCCGGCGCCCGTGTTGCCGGGGCCGCCGCCACGTTGTTGTCGGTGCCGGTGGTGGCGTCCGATTTCTTCTGCGCCGGCGGCTGTCCGCCTTGCGTGCCGCCACCTTCCAGCTGCTGGAAGCGGAATTCATTATCTTCCTGCTGCTTGCGGATCTGCTCCTGCATTTGCAGGACCTGGAAATTGAGTTCCTCGATCTTGCCGTTCATCTGCCGCAGCTGCTCTTCCAGGCTGGTGACAGCGGTAGGATCGGACTGCACCAGCTGAACCTGGTCCGGTTTCTTCTTTTGACCAAAAAAGCCGGGCAATTCGATACTGGGAAGATGGAAGGTAAAGCCGCTGTCGGTTGATTGCCCTGTGCCGCTCGCCCCGGTGCCGCTAGCCAGGGCGGTGACGCCTGATAGGAGCAGCAGCGCAAGCGTGCCGCTCAGAACCGATCTCAAATGCATGTGCCTCTCGCAGTGATTTCGTTAGCTTGTTCGCGCCTTCCAATCAGAATGGGACCAGCCAAGCGCCCTCGGCTCATAGCAGGAGCCGAGACTTCGGCCAAATTTTGTTTCGGGCATCCGGATATGAAAAAGGCGGCCCCAAGGCCGCCTTTCGCACAAGTATGTTGCATTTTTACCGCTAGACGGCCACGCGTCCTTTGACGCGCCGGTCCATGATGCCTCAGGAGCCAGCGCCGCTAAGCGTAGTGACCGCGCGGCGATTCTGCGACCAGCAAGAGATGTCGTCGCAAACCGCGACCGGACGTTCCTTGCCGTAGGAAATGGTCTTGAGACGGCTGGCCGAGACGCCCTTGGCGACAAGGAAGTCACGGGTAGCGGCTGCGCGGCGGGCGCCGAGCGCCAGATTGTATTCGCGCGTTCCGCGTTCGTCGGCATGGCCTTCGACGACGATGGCATACTGCTTGTACTGGTTCAGCCACTGTGCCTGGCGCGAGAGCGTCGTCTGCGCGTCGGCACGGATCGAGGTCGAGTCCGTATCGAAGAAGATGCGGTCGCCAATGTTGACGGTGAAGTCCTGCGCCGATCCGGGTGTTGCGGCGCCGGCGCCGTTAAGGCCAAGATCGGCCGCGTTGTTCGGCGTCTTTTTCGAGGCGCAACCGGCGATGGCGAGCATCGCCACCAGCGCGATCATGACCGGGTTTCTGGTAAGTGCTGCAATACGGCCCATGCCGCCTCTCCTTCGTAATTCGAGTGGTCTAATTTGAGTGATTTCGTTGATCACCCAGTAACCACGTTTGGGTTAACCGGCATTCAAGAAACACGGTTAAATTTTGGTTTAAGCTGCCCGTCCGCAGCCATTGGCCATGAGCCACAGTTGGCGCGGACCCTAGGCGGAAATACGGCCAAAACGCGACAAAGAGATGGAAAAGAGGAATTGAAGAGTTGGGGAATTGAGGAACTGAAGAGAGAATTCACTTCAGCTTTTCTCTCAGATTGATCAGCATGCCGTAGATATGGGCATAGGATCGCAGCCAATCGTCGTGTTGTGCCTGGCTGATGTATCCAAGGTCGAACGCTTAGGAAATCCACGTCTCCACTTCGCTGCATGACCCATTGCCATCGAAATGAACCGCGCGAATTCGGGTTTGGAGTGAGTCTGCTTGGCAAATCCCTCAGCCAAATTGGCGCAGATTCCCTTGCTGGAGCGACGCAACTGATCAGCCAGTGCGTATTGCTCCATTTTCGGGAAGGCGAGCGTAGCTTTATGCACGTCAAGAGAGACCACATAAGCGCGCTTATAAACCTCTAGATCCTTCGCACGCTTGATGTGGCCGCCCGCCTTCTCCATTCTTCAGTTCTTCAATTCCCCAGTTCCTCAGTTCGTCTCTTACTCCAGCAGCGGCGACCAGGCAGGGTCCGAAGCGAAGTTCGCCGTCGGGATCGATTGCTCGTTGCGTCCGGTCAGATCGACCGAAACCAGTTTGGGGCCACCGGCGGAATCGCGGAAGAACATCAGCACGCGGCCATTCGGCGCCCAGGTCGGTCCCTCCTGCTGGAAGCCGGAGGAGAGGATGCGCTCACCCGATCCATCGGTCTTCATGACCCCGATCTGGAATTCGCCGCCGGTCTGCTTGGTGAAGGCAATCAGGTCGCCGCGCGGCGACCTGATTGCCTTCACCAAGCAGACCGGCGGCGAATTCCAGATCGGGGTCATGAAGA
>NZ_RZPL01000695.1:0-2967 GCF_004022805.1 Mesorhizobium sp. M7A.F.Ca.CA.002.04.1.1
CAGAGATATGACGACAAAATTCGATGAACTGCTGGGCCGGTTCCACGCATACCTTGCGACCGTGGATCACGTCCTGATGCGCGATGCCGTGGCCCGGATCGGCTGGGACATGCCGGCTCGCACGCTGGAGCCGCGTCCGCTTGCCTGCCTGCGCCATCTCGATCGCGCCGCCGAACTGGCGCCTCCGGATGCCAAGCCGCTGGTGCAACTGCTTGCCGAACGTCGGAATGATTTCCGCTGGGGGCAGACTTATGGCGAGGCGGACTTCGGGAAAGAGTTCATCGAGAATTACGGCTGGCTGGAAGTGTTCGGCACACGTGGCCACTTTGCCAATGACGCGGCCGCCGCCGGCCTGCTGATTCTTGGACCAGATATCGTCTATCCCGACCACCATCACGTCGCCGAGGAAATCTACATTCCGCTGACCGGCGGCACCGAATGGCGCATGGGCGAGAGCGGCTTTTGCATGCGTACGGCCGGCGAGGTCGTTCATCACGCTTCCAACGTCAATCACGCCATGCGCACGGGCAAAGACCCGTTGCTGGCGCTGTACATCTGGCGCGGCGGGCCGTTGGCGCAGAAATCCGATATCACCGGAACCGTGGCGCAGGGCAGGGACTGATGGCCAAAGCGATCATGCTGCAAGGCACGGGTTCCGACGTGGGCAAGACCGTGCTGGTCGCCGGCCTCTGCCGCGCGGCAAAAAAGCGTGGGCTGAAGGTGCGGCCGTTCAAGCCGCAGAACATGTCGAACAATGCCGCCGTCGCCGAAATTCCAGGTGACAACAATGCCGGCGGCGGTGAGATCGGCCGCGCGCAATGGCTGCAGGCGATCGCTTGCGGTGTCGCGCCATCGGTCCACATGAACCCGGTGCTGCTGAAGCCGCAGACCGATGTCGGCGCGCAGGTCATCGTGCAGGGCAAAATGTTCGGGGAAGCGCGGGCGCGCGACTACCAGGCGATGAAGGGCCGGCTGATGGACGCCGTGCTGGACTCCTGGGGCAAGGTCGGCGAGGGCGCCGATCTGGTCATCGTCGAGGGCGCCGGCTCGCCGGCCGAGATCAACCTGCGCAGCCGCGACATCGCCAATATGGGCTTTGCCACGCGCGCCGACGTGCCCGTGGTGCTGGTCGGCGACATCGATCGCGGCGGCGTCATCGCTTCGGTGGCCGGCACGCATCTGATCCTCCCGGAAGAGGACCGGCGCATGATCGCCGGCTACCTCATCAACAAGTTCCGCGGCGACGTTTCGCTGTTTGACGACGGCCTGAAGTCGATCGAGACATTCACGGGCTGGCGCTGTTTCGGTGTCGTTCCGTGGCTGAAGGCGGCGGCACGCTTGCCTTCGGAAGATTCGGTGGTGCTGGAGCGGCTGGCGTCCGGCGAAGCGCGCGCGCTGAAGGTGGCGGTGCCGATGCTTGGCCGCATCGCCAATTTCGACGATCTCGACCCGCTCAAGGCTGAGCCGCAGGTCGAGGTGGTGTTCGTGCCGCCGGGAAAGCCGCTGCCCGCCGATGCCGGGCTGGTGGTCATTCCAGGCTCGAAGTCGACAATCGGCGATCTCTTGAAATTCCGCGAGAACGGTTGGGATCGCGACCTTCTTGCGCATCGCAAGCGCGGCGGCCATGTCGTGGGCATTTGCGGCGGCTTCCAGATGCTCGGCCGCATGGTGCGCGATCCCGACGGCATCGAAGGCAGCGTCACCGAAGCCGAAGGGCTCGGCCTGCTCGACATCGAAACGGTGATGGAGCCGGAAAAGACGGTGCGCAACGTCAGCGCCCGTTCGGTGCCGTTCGACCTGCCGCTCGAAGGCTATGAAATCCATCTCGGCCGCACCACCGGGCCGGATACGCTGAGGCCGTCTGCAGTCATCAATGGCATCGATGACGGGGCAGTGTCGGTCGATGGCAAGGTGATCGGCACCTATATGCACGGTCTGTTTGGCGCCGACGGCTTTCGCGGAAGATTCCTCGAAAGCCTCGGCATCAAGGGCGGCGGCATCGATTACCGAGCCGAGGTCGAGCGGGCGCTGGACGAGGTCGCAGCCGAGCTGGAGACCCATCTCGACTGCGACGCGATCTTTGCACTGGCGCGGTAATTCGCGGTTGGCTCAGCCCTTGTCGCCTGCCTTCGGCCAGTAGGTACCGAAGGACCAGACGTTGCCTTCCGGGTCGCGGCAGATGAACTCGCGGCTGCCATAGTCGCGGTTGGTCAATTCCTGGATGATCGTGGCGCCAGCCTTCCTGCCCTTGGCATAGGCGGCATCGGCATCATCGACGGCGATGTAGATCGACTTGCCGCCGCCTGAGCCGGGTTCGCCGACCATCTTGCCGTAGTCGTCGTCGCGCACGGTGCCCAGCATGATCATCGAGGAGCCGAAGACCAGTTCGGCATGGTGCACGACGTCGCCTTCGCCATAGCGGGCCCGGACGCTGAAGCCGAAGGCTTCGCCCAGCCAGTCGATCATCTTTGCCGCGTTCCTGTAGCGCAAGGCGGGGTAGAGGCGGGGCGCTTCGGTGGTGGTGGTCATGTCGATCTCCTTCAGTGGGGTTGGTCGATGCCCCACTGTGGGTAAAGGCCGTTCCGGCGTCTTGAAGAAATGTTACCTGGCCGAGATTCCGGTTGGTGTCTCGCCGGCGAGGTCGCGGAATTCGCGTACCAGATGCGCCTGGTCGGCATAGCCGCAATCGGCTGCGATATCGGCCCAGTCGACGGCCTGCTGCCTCGACAGGCCGAGCGCGCGGTTGAAGCGGACGATGCGCGACAGTGTCTTGGGGCCCATGCCGATGGCGTTGGAAAAACTGCCGGCGAGATGTTTGCGGCTCCAGCCCAGCCTTTCGGCGATCGATGCAATGCGGGTCCGGCCGCCGGATGTGATGATGCGGTCATAGGCCCAGGCGATTTCAAGTGGCGTCTCGGCGGCCTTCTCGAGACGGGCGGTGACGAAGGCTTCGGCCATGTCGAAACG
>NZ_RZPL01000696.1:0-2966 GCF_004022805.1 Mesorhizobium sp. M7A.F.Ca.CA.002.04.1.1
TTCTATATCCTGCACCGGCGCCGGCTCTTCAATGCGGCGCAAGGGTCGTGGATGGGCTGGGAGCGCAAGCGCGGCAAGCTGCATGAACTCGACCTTCTGCTGCGCGGCGACAGCGACACCACGTTCCTGCCGCTCGACGTGCCGCTGCCGGAGAACGTCGTCCACGTGATGACGCTCGATGCCGACACGCGCACCACCCGTGACGCGGTCGCCACCCTCGTAGGCAAGCTCTGCCACCCGCTCAACCGGCCGCATTTCGATGCCAGCAAGCGCGTCGTCACCGCCGGCTACGCGATCCTGCAGCCGCGCATCACCGCGTCGCTGACATCAGGCGATGATGCGTCGTTCTTCCAGCGGGTGTTCTCGGCCAATCGCGGCCTCGACCCTTATGTCTTTGCCGTGTCAGATCTCTATCAGGACGTTTTCGGCGACGGGTCCTTCACCGGCAAGGGCCTCTATCACGTCGACGCCTTCGAGGCCGCCCTGCAGGGCCGCATCGAGGAAAACACCATCCTCAGCCACGATCTGCTGGAAGGCGCGCTGGCGCGCTCGGCGCTGGTCACCGACGTCGAACTGGTCGAGGACTATCCGACCCGCTACTCGGTCGACGCCTCGCGCCACCATCGCTGGGCACGCGGCGACTGGCAGTTGCTCGGCTTCATGCTCGATCCGCGCTCCGGCGTGCCGGCGCTGTCGCGCTGGAAGATGATCGACAATCTGCGCCGCTCGCTGACGCCGATCTTCTGGGTGATGGCGGCGATTGCCGGCTGGACGCTGCTGCCCTTCACGCAGGCCGCGCAATGGCAGGCCCTGCTGATCCTCAGCCTGTTCATGGCGCCGACATTCGACATCGTCAACGCCATCCTGCCCAAGAGCGGCGACCAGACGCCACGCGGCCATTTCTCGGCCCTGGCACGCGACGTCGCCTTCGGCACCGCCATGGTGGCGCTGAAGATCGTCCTGATGGCGCACAACGCCTGGATGATGGGCGATGCCATCGTGCGCACGCTCTATCGGTTGTTCGTCAGCCGCCAGAACCTTTTGGAATGGCGCACCGCCTCGCAGGCGCACAAGGCGGGCGACAACGATGTCGGTTCCTATTACGGCATGATGTATGGCGCCGTGATCATCGGCTTCGTCGGCCTTGCCATTCCGGTGCTGGCCGATTCGACCGGCGCCTTCGTTGCCTTCTTCTTCGCGCTGTTCTGGATTGGCTCGCCCGCCATCGCCAGCTGGATCAGCCGTTCGGCTGAAACCGAGGATCGCTTGCGCATATCGCAGGCCGATATCCATACGTTGCGCACGGTGGCGCGGCGCACATGGCATTATTTCGAAAGCTTCGTGACGGCAGAGCATCACCATCTGCCGCCCGACAATTTCCAGGAAAGCCCGGCACCGGTGGTGGCGCCTCGTACTTCGCCGACCAATATCGGCGTCTACCTGCTGTCCGTCGTTTCCGCCCGCGACTTCGGATGGATCAGCCTGTCCGACGCCATCACCCGCATCGACGCCACCATGGCCACGATCGAGGGCATGCCGCGTGAGCGCGGTCACCTCTTCAACTGGTACGACACCACGACACTGAAGCCGCTCTATCCGCTCTACATCTCGGCTGTCGACAGCGGCAATCTCGCCGGCCATCTGGTGGCGGTGGCGGCGGCCTGCGCCGAATGGGCCGAGGCGCCCTCCGTGCACCTCCAGGGCGATTTCGAAGGCATTCTCGACACGGTCACCATCCTCAGCGAAAGCCTCGATGATCTGCCCGACGACCGCCGTCAGTTGCGCCCGCTGCGCCAGCGCCTCGCCGACCGTCTCGACGGCATGCGGCGCGCTGTCGACACCATCAAGGCGCAGCCCGAAATGGCGTCGATCCGCACCATCAACCTGGCCGTGCTGGCCGGCGAGATCCGCAAATTGGCCACCGCCATCCATACCGAGGCGGTGTCGCCCCAAAGCGACGTCATCGTCGACTGGGCGGCAAGGCTGGAAGCCACCTGCGAAGCGCACGTCCATGACGCGCACAGCGACGACAATGCCGTCGAGGCGCTGCGTGCCAAGCTGCTCACCTTACGCGAGCGCACCCGCCGCTATGCCTTCGAGATGGATTTCTCCTTCCTGATGCGGCCGGAGCGCAAGCTGCTGTCGATCGGCTACCGGGTCGAGGAACACCAGCTCGACGAAAGCTGCTACGACCTTCTGGCTTCCGAAGCACGGCTGACCAGCCTGTTCGCCATCGCCAAGGGCGATCTGCCGACCGAGCACTGGTTCAGGCTTGGCCGGCCGATCGTCGAAATCGGTTTCCAGGGCGCGCTGATGTCCTGGTCCGGCTCGATGTTCGAATATCTGATGCCGCCGCTGGTCATGAAGGAGCCGCAGGGCTCGATCCTCAACCAGACCAGCAAGCTGATCATCAAGCGCCAGATCCAGTATGGCCGCCAGAAGAACGTGCCGTGGGGCATTTCGGAGGCCGCCTACAATGCCCGCGACCGCGAACTGACCTATCAATATACCAATTTCGGCGTTCCAGGCCTCGGGCTGAAGCGCGGTCTTGGCCAGAACACGGTGATCGCGCCTTACGCCACCATACTGGCGGCCCAGTTCAATCCGCGTGAAGCCGTGCTGAATCTCGCCCGATTGCGGGAGATCGGGGCGCTCGGCCGCCACGGCTACTACGATGCCGTCGACTTCACGCCACAGCGCGTGCCGGAAGGCACGGACCATGTCGTCGTCCAGAATTATATGGCCCACCATTCGGGCATGTCGATCGCGGCGGTTGCCGACGCCATCTTCGAAGGTCGCATGCGCGACCGCTTCCACAGCGATCCGGTCATCGAATCGGCCGAACTCTTGCTGCAGGAGAGGGCGCCGCGCGACATCCCGACAGCGACCGTCAGGACCGAGGCCGACGAACGCTCCAAGGACGAGACCGAAGTCGACAGCCCCGACACCCGCATCGTGCTCAATCC
>NZ_RZPL01000697.1:0-2962 GCF_004022805.1 Mesorhizobium sp. M7A.F.Ca.CA.002.04.1.1
CAGGCCGTTCTGGTTGGAATCGACGCCGATGCCAAGCTTGCCGGCATCTGCCGCCGCCTGCAGCACGCCAACGCCGGTACCGCCTGCCGCGGCGTAGACCACGTCGGAGCCCTGGTCGATCTGCGTCTTGGCGATCTCGCCGCCCTTGGCCGGATCGTTCCAGGCAGCCGGCGTGTCACCCGTCATGTTCTGGATGACATCGGTCGCGCCGGCCGATTTGGCACCGCCGACATAGCCGCATTCGAACTTGCGGATCAGCGGGATGTCCATGCCGCCGACGAAGGAGACCTTCTTCGACTTCGAGGCCATCGCCGCCATGATGCCGACGAGATAGGAGCCTTCGTTTTCCTTGAATACCAGCGAGCGGACATTGGGCATGTCGACGGCGTCGTCGATGATGGCGAAGTTGAGATCGGGATATTCGGCCGCGACCTTCTTCAGCGCATCCTCCCAGGCGAAGCCGGCCATGACGATCGGGTTGTGGCCGTCCTCGGCGAAGCGGCGCAGCGCCTGCTCACGCTGCGAGGCGTTGGAGACCTCGAATTCGACGTAGGCCGTGCCGGTTTCCGTCTTGAATTTCTCGGCGCCGTGATAGGCAGCCTCGTTGAAGGATTTATCGAATTTGCCGCCGAGATCATAGAGGATGGCCGGCTGGACATCCGCGGCGAAAGCCGGAAGAACCATTGCGGTTGCGGCCAGGAGGCCGAGAACGATACGTTTCATGTGATCCACACCCTGTCGGTTATTTTTTCCGTTACGCACCGCATGCCGGCCCGGTTCTCCGGCAGGCATGCGACGTCAGCCAGGAGTGTATTCCCTCCCGCTCGGCGGCAATCTGGCATGGCCCGAAACAAAATTCACGCGGAATTTTGACCTTTTGGAAAAGCTTGGTGCGGGCAAGCCGCACCGCAGCTTGTGTCAGGCGGAGGCGGCGGCAGGGATGGCGCAAGCGACACCGGTGCCTTTGAGGTTGCACGTGCCGTAAGGATTCTTCGCCAGATATTGCTGGTGATCGGCTTCGGCGAAGTAGAATTCGGCCGCCGGGGCGATCTCGGTGGTGATCCTGCCGTGGCCGGCACCGCGCAGCGAGGTCTCATACGCATCGCGCGAGGCGCTCGCCGCCAACAGTTGCGCCTCGTCGCTCGTGTAGATCGCGGAGCGATAGGCGGTGCCGACATCATTGCCCTGGCGCATGCCCTGCGTGGGATCGTGGCTTTCCCAGAACAGCTTCAGAAGCCCAGCATAGGAGACGATCCCGGGGTCATGGACCACCAGCACCGCTTCGGCATGACCGGTTAGCCCGGTGCAGGTCTCCTGATAGGTCGGATTGGGCGTGAAGCCGCCGGCATAGCCGGCCGCGGTGACCCAGACGCCTTCGACCTGCCAGAACAGCCGCTCCGCAGCCCAGAAGCAGCCGAGCCCGAACATGGCCGTCTCCAGCCCCTCGGGATAAGGACCCTTGAGCGGTCTTTTCAAGACCTTGTGCCTGGATGCGGTCGGGATCGCCCTGGCGCGGCCCGGCAGGGCCTCGGAGGGCTTCGGCAGATTGAGCTTCTTGTTCAGCATGTCGCTGAGAAAGAACATGCGCGGGTTTCCCTCTCTTCGCGGAAAGCGGATCAGTTTGCGACGAACTGTCCGGCGCGACGTTGCCGCCTGTAGCCTATCGCATAGAGCAGGAAAGCCAGCACCGCGAACACGGCGAAGCCCGGCTGGTTCAGCACCCAGGCGATGGCGCCATCCCATAGCAGCGGGCTGGTCTTGGTTCGGATGAAGGTCTCGAAGGCGGCCCGCGTGTCGGGCGAGACCGCGAGCCAACTGCTGTTGAGCGGGGTCAGCACCAGCACGGAGGCCGCCACTGTGCGTGTCGCGTCGAGCACCGCCATGATGACGGAAATCGACAGCGCGATCATTGCGGCAAGACGAAAGACGAAGCGAAACATCAGAACCCTCCTCCGGGCTGGTCCTCTCCCGAGGGGCTTTTCAGAGATAGAATGCGCATGGCTGGATCGCAATCGCCATACGCGAATTTGCAGACTCCAAACTCAGGTCAACGGAGGGCCGGACGACAGTCAGTCGGGTCGCTTTTCATTGACATGTGAGGGCAGCTATGCTAATAGTTTGGGTATGGCGTTGACTTGCGCCGACGACCCGCCGCACAGGCGGGTTTTTGCGTTTGGTGCTCGCAAACCGACGCGCCGGCGAAGTCTCCCAAGACCGTGTGAACCCGGATTTGTTGCCCGCGCGAATTATGCGGCCGGCTTCCTTTTGTGCCGGTGGACACGCCAGACAGCAAAAACGCCGCCGCCGATGGCGCCGATCACCAGAAAGGCTACTCGAAAATCCACAAGATCGAGAGCGGGGCGATCCCTGACGATCTGCGACAGATTAAGGATCGCCGCCGCCACCGCGACGCCAAACAGCATCGCCACCTGCTGCAGCATCGAGGACAGCGTCGCCGCCGAGCTTCGTTGCGACGCATCGATGTCGGCGAAGGCCAGCGTGTTAAGGGCGGTGAACTGCATCGAGCGCGACAGGCCGGCAATCAGCATCAGCGCCACCACCAGCGCTTGCGGCGTCTGCGGCGAGATCGCTCCGCAAGCCATGATCGAGGCCGAGGCGATGATGCCGTTGACGACCATCACTGAGCGGAAACCGAAACGGCGCAGCGTCGGCGTGGTCACCGTCTTCATGCCGAGATTGCCAAGGAAATAGGCCAGGATCATCAAGCCGGCATCGACAGGCGAAAGGCCGAAGCCAACCTGGAACAGCAGCGGCAGCAGGAACGGCGTGGCGTTGATCGCCACCCGGAAAATGGTGCCGGCGGCAAGCGTCGAGATGGCGAAGGTCAGCACCTTGAACGAGGAGAGATCGAGCAGCGGATGCGGCGCGCGCCTGAGATGGCGCACCGCCAGCCAGCCGAGGACGATGCCGGCTACGATCAGCAGCGCTGTCGGCAGCACGC
>NZ_RZPL01000698.1:0-2958 GCF_004022805.1 Mesorhizobium sp. M7A.F.Ca.CA.002.04.1.1
GCCGGCCGCCGATCCGCTCGCCAAACAGGATCGAGGAGCCAACCAGCATCAAGAGCGGCGTGATCTGGCCGAGCGCGGTGGAATCGGCGATCTGCATGTTGGCGAGCGCGACCACATAGCAAAGGATCGCCGCCAGCTCGAGCACGTTCCGGCTCAGGACGCGCTTGTCGAAGATCAGCGGGATCTGCTTGCCGTAGCCCAGCGCGAACAGCAGCGGGAAGCCCCAGAGGGCCGCCGCGGCACCCCGCAGAAACAGCACCTCATAAGACGGCAGGCCCGCCGTCGCGAGCTTCATCATTGTATCGTTGACGAGATACGACCCCGTCGAGACGATCATGAACAGCGGGCCGCGGATAGAGACAGGGATGAAATGCATCCGGCCACAAGATCAGAGGCGGATGGCGGCGGCAATGGTCCATGGCCTGGCCATGATTCAGACAGGGCCGGGCAAGCAAGCCGGCGCTTTCGCGGCCTCGATCGGTCGGCCCGCTACCCCTTCATTTTGCCCGGAGCCTTCCTATATCAGCGCCACATCCCCGCAATCGGATCGATGGTTCGGACTGAGTGAGACGGCACCCGGCCAAAAGACGCTTGTGTTTTTTGGCCTTTGTCGCTAATCGCCCCGCATTCGACTGAACTGAAGGTCTTCGACCGAACTGAAGATCCGGGCCGTCCAAGGAAAGAGACAATGGCAAAAGGTAAATTCGAGCGTAACAAGCCTCACGTGAACATCGGCACGATTGGCCACGTCGACCATGGCAAGACGTCGCTGACGGCGGCGATCACCAAGTATTTTGGCGAATACAAGCGCTACGACCAGATCGACGCTGCCCCTGAAGAGAAGGCGCGCGGCATCACGATCTCGACGGCTCACGTCGAATACGAGACGGCCAACCGCCACTACGCTCACGTCGACTGCCCCGGCCACGCCGACTATGTGAAGAACATGATCACCGGCGCCGCGCAGATGGACGGCGCGATCCTGGTCGTGTCGGCTGCCGACGGCCCGATGCCGCAGACCCGCGAGCACATCCTGCTGGCCCGTCAGGTCGGCGTGCCGTCGATCGTGGTGTTCCTGAACAAGGTCGACCAGGTCGACGACGCCGAGCTGCTCGAACTGGTCGAGCTCGAGGTTCGCGAGCTTCTGACCAAGAACGAATTCCCCGGCGACGACATTCCGATCGTCAAGGGTTCGGCTCTGGCTGCTCTCGAAGACTCGGACAAGAAGATCGGTGAAGACGCGATCCGCGAGCTGATGGCTGCGGTCGATGCTTACATCCCGACGCCGGTTCGTCCGCTCGACAAGCCGTTCCTGATGCCGATCGAAGACGTGTTCTCGATCTCGGGCCGCGGCACGGTCGTGACCGGCCGCGTCGAGCGCGGCGTGGTCAAGGTCGGCGAGGAGCTGGAAATCATCGGCATCCGTCCGACGACCAAGACGACCTGCACGGGCGTGGAAATGTTCCGCAAGCTGCTCGATCAGGGCCAGGCTGGCGACAACATCGGCGCGCTGCTGCGCGGCGTTGATCGTGAAGGTGTCGAGCGCGGCCAGGTTCTGGCCAAGCCGGGCACGGTGAAGCCGCACAAGAAGTTCGTGGCCGAAGCCTACATCCTGACCAAGGACGAAGGTGGCCGTCACACGCCGTTCTTCACCAACTACCGTCCGCAGTTCTACTTCCGCACGACCGACGTGACCGGCATCGTGTCGCTGCCGGAAGGCACCGAGATGGTGATGCCGGGCGACAACATCACGGTCGATGTCGAGCTGATCGTGCCGATCGCCATGGAAGAGAAGCTGCGCTTCGCTATCCGTGAAGGCGGCCGCACCGTCGGTGCCGGCATCGTCGTCACCATCAAGGAATAACCGAGCCCGGCATTCGCCGGATCGACAAGAAAGGGCGGTCTTCGGGCCGCCCTTTTTGTTTGCCGGGCTATCGGCTGCCGCCCCGTCGGCCGAAGCCTGTTGCAAGGCTCTGGACCTCGTCTAGTATAGGTTGCATCAAGGGGCTTTTTCCAAATGGTTCCAAGGCGGTATTTTCATCGTCGGGCATTGTGGCCGCTGGCTCTGACCTGGCTGATTGCGCTGCTTGCCACAGGCCCGGCAGCCTTCGCGGCGGATGCGGCGCCGGATCTTGGGCCGACGATGCGGTTCGGCATTGTCCGCAGCAACGCAGCGGGGTGCGAGCCGATCTGTCCGGAATGGATATCGGCCGAGGGCTCCATAGAAGCCGGAACTCCGGCGCTCTTCAAACGCATGCTGAAGACGCTTGGCGGGCGGAAACTGCCTGTTGTCGTGGATTCTCCCGGCGGCAATGTCGAGGCGGCGCTGACGCTTGGCCGGCTGATCCGCAAGAACAAGCTCGATATCGCCATCGGCAAGACGGTGTTTTCCAGCTGCCAGCCCGACGCGAAGGGGTGCCAGGACCGTGACGCCCGCTACTTCGGCGATGTCATCGACTATGGCGCCATGTGCAATTCCGCCTGTCCTCTGATGTTTGCCGGCGGCATCAGGCGAGTGGCCGGCGAATGGGCCTATCTCGGCGTCCATCAGATCACCACGACCTACATCCGCACGAAATTGCAATACCGGACCACCTACCGGATCGTCGGGGGCAAGAAGAAGATCCTCAACACGAAGATCGTCAGCCGCAAGAACGCCGGCAGCTACAAGACCTACGAAATGAGCAAGTCGGTGGAGAAAAAGCTGGCGGCCTACCTGGACCAGATGGGCATCGAACAAAGCATGCTCGAAACGATGAAGGGCACCCCGGCCAGCGAAATCCACCAGATCGCCCTCGATGACATGCTGGCGATGAAGCTGGTCACCAGCACGGACGCCGTGGGCCTGTTGACCGCGGCGAGCCTGTGCGAACCCGGCCGCCTGGCCACGAATTGCCGGGAAGTGCCGGGGAACAAGCCTGATGGCCTGATGGCGACCGCGGCCAGGCCTACTCCGCC
>NZ_RZPL01000699.1:0-2943 GCF_004022805.1 Mesorhizobium sp. M7A.F.Ca.CA.002.04.1.1
GCGTAGTTCAGCGTGATCGCTTCCGGCAGCGGCAGCCGGGTCAACGCGAAAAAGCCGAGCCCCATGGCGCAGACGCCGACCAGGCCGCGGGCGATGTGGTTGAACGGACGCTTGGTGGTGAAGGCAGTGCCGAGCTCTTTCCTGAAGGCCAGGAAGGCGATGATCGGGAAGATGGCGAAGAAAGAGCGGAAGAAGACAATCTGGCCGGCCGGAACCGTGCCTGCGGCTTTGATGCAGGTCTGCATGCCGACGAAGACCGCCACCGACACGATCTTGAGCATGATGCCGGTAAGCGTGTCGTGCCTGCCGGCATCATCGCTGGCTGTGGCCGAGGGGCTGCCGGGGCCCGCTGTCACGCTCCCGACGCTTCTCGGATCGTCGCCCAGATACGCGCCGGCGTTGCCGGCATGTCGATGTGCTTGACGCCATAAGCGCGCCAGAGCGCGTCGGTCACCGCATTGAGTGCCGCCGGGGTCGAACCGATGGTGCCGGCCTCGCCCGCGCCCTTGATGCCGAGTGCATTGGTCGTCGACGGCACGTTGCGGGTCTCGAAATGGAAGAACGGGAAATTGTCGGCGCGCGGCATGGCGTAATCCATGAAGCTCGCCGTCAAAAGCTGTCCGTCCTCGCCGTAGATAGTGTCCTCGGTCAGTGCCTGGCCGATGCCTTGCACGACGCCGCCATGCACCTGGCCGGCGAGCAGGATCGGGTTCACGGTCACGCCGAAATCGTCGACGATGGTGTAGCGGACAATCTCGGTCGCGCCGGTGTCGGGATCGATCTCGACCTCGCAGATATGAGTGCCGTTGGGATAGGTGCATTCGTCCTGCACGAACTCGCCAAAGCCCTTGAGATCGTCAGGCGTCTTGGCGGCCTTGGCGATGCTGGAAAAATCGAGCGAGCGATCGGTGCCGACGATGCGGGCAACACCATCGGACAACTCGATGTCGCCGGCAGAAGCCTCCAGCTCGTCGGCGGCGATGCGCTTGATCTTGTTGGCCAGATCCTCGCCCGCGCGGGAAGCCGACACACCCCCCAGCGGAATGGAGCGCGAGCCGCCGGTGCCGCCGCCGGCCTTCAATTCATCGGTATCGCCCTGGCGGACATGGATTTTGTCGATGTCGAGATTGAGCTTTTCCGACAGGAACTGCGCATAGGCGGTGGCGTGTCCCTGTCCGTTGGTCTGGGTGCCGATCTTCAGCGTCACCGTGCCGTCGCCATTGAGTTCGACGAAGGCCGGCTCCGAGCCCGGAAAGGCACAGGCCTCGATATAGGTCGCCATGCCGAGACCGCGGATTTTTCCGCCGGCCTTCGACTGCGCCAGCCGCTCCGGAAACGCTTTCCATTCGGATTGCTCAATGGCGCGCTCCATATGGCCTTCGAATTCACCGGTGTCGTAGAGGCGGCCGGTTTGCGTCCGGTAGGGAAATTGCTCCGGCCGGATGAAATTGCGGCGGCGGATCTCCTCGACGGGCAGGCCGAGATCGTGGGCGCAGGCATCGACCAGTTTTTCCAGCAGGAAGGCTGCTTCCGGCCGGCCGGCACCGCGATAGGCATCGACCGGGCAGGTGTTGGTGTAGAGGCCGGTCACCGAGACGTCGAGCGCCTGGATATCGTAGACACCGGTCGACATGGTGACGCCGATATAGGGGATGAACGGACCATATTGCGAGATATAGGCGCCGATGTTGGCGAGCAGGTCCACCTTCATGCCGAGAAAGCGGCCGTCCTTGTCCAGTGCCATCTCGGCCGTGACGAAATTGTCGCGGCCTTGCGCGTCGGTCTGAAAGTGTTCCGTGCGGTCGCCGGCCCACTTCACCGGGCGGCCAAGCCGCTTCGCCGCTTCCAGCACCAGCGGATATTCGCGGTAGACGAAGCTCTTGGGCCCGAAACCACCGCCGACATCAGGTGTGATGACGCGCAACTGGCCCTTCTTGATCTTGAACACGCTGGCCAGGATGTACTGCATGGAGTGCACGCCTTGCGACCCGGTGGTCAGCACGAAGCGCTTCTCCTCGACGTTCCATTCGCCGATCGCGGAGCGCGGCTCCATGTAGTTGCAGACCAGCCGGTTGTTGACGAACTCGATGCGGGTGACGTGTGCGGCCTTGGCGAAAGCCGCTTCGGTCTTTTTCCTGTCGCCCATGTGGTAGCTGAAGGCGCGGTTGGAACCGAGCTCCGGCCAGACCAGCGGCGTGCCTTCGGCAAGTGCATTTGCGGTCCCGGAAGCCGCGTCTTCGCCGTCATAGTCGACATCGATCAATTCAGCGGCATCCTGCGCCAAGGCACGGCTGTCGGCGACGACGAAGGCAACGGCATCGCCGACATAGTTGACGCGGTCGCGGCACAGGATCGGGATGTCGCGCGTCGGCGCCTTGGTGCCGTCCGGCTGTTCCTGCATGACGCCGGATTTCAGATCGCCGAGATGGGCAAGGTCCTTGCCGGTCAGTACCAGATGGACGCCAGGTGCGGCCTTCGCCGCCTCGGTCGAACCGATGGTGAAGCTGGCCTTGGCGACCGGCGAACGCAGGAGATAGCCATGCAGGACGCCAGCCGGCTGGATGTCGTCGGTATAACGGCCCTGGCCCTGGATGAAGGCGGCATCCTCGCGCCGCAGCACGGATGCGCCCATGCCGAATTTCGGTGTGACGACGGTCATGGATGCCTCGTGATGATGACAGGAGAACGAACGCCTGAAATAGGCATTGCCTCAGTTTTGTCGAGGGGCCGTTTCGTGTAAAGAGCGCGGACTTCAAATTTCTTGGACCAGCGGACACAATCCGCCGCCAACGCAATCGACAGGAAAACCCACGGAATGCGCACGGACACCGGCCAGGTCTTCAAGCTCGAAGACTATCGCCCAAACGACTACCTCATTCCGCAAACCGACCTCACCTTCCGCCTTTCGCCAGACGCAACGCGTGTCACCGCCGTGCTCACGAT
>NZ_RZPL01000069.1:0-5407 GCF_004022805.1 Mesorhizobium sp. M7A.F.Ca.CA.002.04.1.1
CAGCCGGTCAGTGCGCGCCGCAAGCTCGGGCACCTGGCGGGCCAGCGTCAGCAGCGCCTTGGCGCCATCGCGCGCATCCATCATCATGCCACGCGGCCCAAGATTGCCTGATATCCAGTCGCCGACCACCGGCTCGGCAGTCTTCCACATGTTGAAGGCCGGGTCGAGCGTGCGCGCCACGCCCTCCACCACCACCATGGTCTTCTGCAGCAGGATCAGTTCGGGCCGCGTCGCCATGTCGAAGAGCTCGGTAACCTCGAACAGCAGCGTCAGAAGCTTGGCCATCGAGATGGTCTCGGCCGGCTGGCCATGGATCGGCTCGCCGATCGCCCGGATCGCCTGCGCGAAGGCCGCGACATTGTGCTGGCGCGGCACATAGCCGGCCTCGAAATGGACCTCAGCGACGCGCAGATAGTCGCGCGTGATGAAGCCGTAGAGGATTTCGGCGAGGAAGCGGCGCTCCTTCTTGCCGAGCCGGCCGGCAATGCCGAGATCGACGGCAACGATGGTGCCGTTCGCCTCGACGAACAAATTGCCCGGATGCATGTCGGCGTGGAAAAATCCGTCGCGCAGCGTGTGGCGCAGGAACGACTGGATCAGGTTTGTGGCGATGGTTTTCAGATCGTGGCCCGCCGCGACCAGTCCGGCAATGTCGTTCATCTTGACGCCGTCGACCCACTCCATGGTCAACACGTCGCGGCCGGTACGCTCCCAGTCGACGGACGGCACGCGAAAGCCGGGGTCGTGCCTGGTGCTTTCACCGAGCTCCGAGAGGGCCGCCGCCTCGAGGCGAAGATCCATCTCGATCTTGGTGGTCTGAGCCAGCGTCTGGGTGACCTCGACCGGCCGCAGCCGGCGGGACGAGGGGATGTATTTCTCCTGCAGGCGAGCGGCAAGGAAATAGCTTTCAAGATCCTGGAAGAAGCGGCGGCGCACGCCGGGCCGGATCACCTTGACCGCCACCTTGGTGGCAACGCCGTCATGCATGGCATCGGCGGCATGGACCTGGGCGATGGAGGCGGCGGCGACCGGATCGCCGAATTGAGCGTAGAGATCGCCGACTTTGCGCCCGAGCGAGGCTTCGATGGCCGCTATGGCTTCGGCCTTCGGAAAGGTGTGCATCTTGTCCTGCAACATGGCGAGATCGAGCGCCATGTCGTTGCCGACGACGTCGGGCCGCGTCGCCAGGAACTGGCCGAGCTTTACATAGGAGGGGCCGAGCCGGACGACCGCCTTGGCCAGCCGGTCGCTGCGCTCATAGGCCAGCGCGCGGCGGCGCGTGAACAGCCGTGCCATCCGCCAGCCGAACTTCGGCAGGCCGGACAGTTCCTCACCCGGCAGAGCGGCGACGACACCCTCGCGGACCAGCACCCAGCCGGCCCTTACGAGCCGGAATCCTGCACTGACATTGCTCATGGCAGCGCCAACCCTGCCGGCTCTTTGAACCGGCATAGCACGCGTCGATTGTGAGAAATGCGGTCCGGCCTCAAAGCTTCCAGCCCGAATGAAGTGCTGCAATACCGCCGGAATAGTTGCGGAAGGAAACGCGGTGGAAGCCGGCGCGGGAAATCATCGTCGCGAAATTCTGCTGGTTGGGAAACCTGGCGATCGATTCGACCAGATAGGAATAGGGCTCGCCGTCGCCGGTGACCATCTTGCCGATCTTTGGAATGGCGTTGAACGACCAGGCTTCATAGGCCTTGTCGAGCAGCGGCATCTCGACCTCGGAAAATTCCAGGCACAGGAAGCGCCCACCGGGCTTCAGCACGCGAAACGCTTCGCCCAAGGCCACCTCGATGCGCGGTACGTTGCGGATGCCGAAAGCGATGGTATAGGCATCGAATGTGGCATCAGGGAAGGGCAGTTCCTCGGCATTGGCCTCGACGAAATCGGTGTTGCCGGACAGGCCCTTCTTTTCGGCCCGGTCGCGGCCGACAGCCAGCATCGAGCCATTGATGTCGAGCACGGTGGCATGGGCATTGCCGTGGCTGGCATCGACGATGCGAAAGGCAATGTCGCCGGTGCCTCCGGCAACGTCGAGCACCTTCCAGCCCGCCCGTTTAGGCGGATTGAGCCAGGTGACCATGGCGTCCTTCCACAGCCGGTGCAGGCCGGCCGACATCAGATCGTTCATCAGGTCGTAGCGGTTGGCGACCTTGTGGAAAACATCGTTGACCAGGGACTGCTTGTCGCCAGCCCCTACACGCTTGAAACCATAGGAGGTTTCCATGCCGCCCGCGGCCGTGGTTCTCTCAACTGACATTTTTTTGATCCGTCATAAAACCGGCGGGACCATAGCCGATCGATGGTGCGGGCGCTATTGTTTAAGGCGCGGTGTTCAGCCGCGCTTCCAGGTGGCGGGTTTTCGAGACCTGGACGGACCGACGGGATGATTGAATGCCTTTGAAAGCGGAACTGCACTGCCACATCGAAGGGGCAGCGGCGCCCGAACTCGTCATCCGCCAGGCGCAGAAATACGGCAAGGACACCTCGCCCTATATCCAGAACGGTTCCTTCGTCTGGCACGATTTCACCTCCTTCCTGGCGGCTTATGATTTTTCCGCCGATCTGTTCCGGACCGAGGAGGACTATGCGCGGCTGGCCGACCACTATCTGACCAGCCTTGCCCGCGACGGCGCCATCTATTCCGAGGTGTTCACCTCGCCGGACCACGCTAAAAAAGCCGGCCTGTCGCCCAAGGCCTATACCGACGCGCTCGGCGAAGGCATGGCCCGCGCCAAGGCCAAGACCGGCATCGAGGGCCGCATGATCGTCACCGGCGTGCGCCATGTCGGCGTCGAGTCGATCGAGCAGGCGGCGCGCTTCGCGGCGCGCTGCGGGCATCCGCTGGTCACCGGTTTCGGCGTTGCCGGCGATGAGCGGATCGGTGATATGGAGGACTATGTCAGGGCTTTCGAGATCGCTCGCGAAGCCGGGCTCGGCATCACCATCCATGCCGGCGAACTGACGGGCTGGGAGACCGTCCAGGCGGCGCTGGATCACATCCGCCCGTCCCGCATCGGCCATGGCGTGCGCGCCATCGAGAACCCGGACCTCGTCCGGCGCATCGCCGACGAGGGTATCGTGCTGGAATGCTGCCCCGGTTCCAACATCGCGCTCAAGGTGTTCGACAGTTTCGCCGATCATCCGTTTCCGGCCCTGCAGGCGGCAGGCTGCAAGGTGACGCTCAATTCCGACGATCCGCCCTATTTCTGGACCTCGCTCAAGCGTGAATACGATATCGCTGCCGAGCATTTCTCGATGAACGACAAGGCGCTGACCGCCGTCACCAGAACGGCCATCGAGGCCGCTTTCGTCGATAGAAAGACAAAGACGGCACTTCTTGCCCGGTTGAACAGCGCGGCACGCTGATTTCCGCCGACAAAGCTGTGGTCGGTGCGGGCCAAGCGGTTCCTTGGCCGGCGCATTGCCGCTAGGGTTCGCCCAGGCAGCTTGAAGCGCGGCGCGTCCGAAAGGGCGATGCGCGCATTTTCGGGCGCAGGCATCAGGAGAACACCATGCAGGGCGTCACCGTCGTCGACCACCCGCTTGTCCAGCACAAGCTGACCATCATGCGCAAGAAGGAAACCTCGACGGCGGGCTTCCGCCGGCTGCTGCGCGAAATCTCGCTGCTGCTCGGCTACGAGGTCACCCGCAATCTCGAACTGACGACGACGACCATCGAAACGCCGATGGAAACGATGGAAGCGCCGACGCTCGAGGGCAAGAAACTGGTCTTTGCCTCGGTGCTGCGCGCCGGCAACGGCTTGCTGGAAGGCCTGCTCGACCTGGTGCCGGCGGCGCGCGTCGCCCATGTCGGTCTCTACCGCGATCACGAAACGCTGGAGGCGGTCGAATATTTCTTCAAGGCGCCGAGCGACCTCGCCGACCGGCTGGTGATCGTCGTCGATCCGATGCTGGCCACCGCCAATTCGGCGATCGCGGCGATCGACAAGCTGAAAGAGCGCGGCGCCACCAACATCCGTTTCCTTTGCCTGCTGGCGGCGCCCGAAGGCATCGAGCGCTTCATCAAGGCGCATCCGGACGTTCCCGTCTTCACCGCTTCGATCGACCGCCAGCTCAACGAGAAGGGCTACATCATGCCCGGCCTCGGCGACGCCGGCGACCGCATGTACGGGACCAAGTAATATCAGACCAAGTCGCCTGGTACGATTTACCAAATATTTACGAAAAGGCGCGGTTTTGGCGCGCGTTAAAGCGGCAAACACCATCCGGGCTTAACGATCGGCTGTCACTACAGCGCCGCGCGTCCGTTTCGGACGCGCAAAGGACGCTGTAGCACTTTGATTTTGTGCATGAGCCTTTCCGAAAATCGTTCCCGATTTTCGGGGTCATGCGGCGAGGCCGATCCATGCTGCGCAAACTTCTGATCCTCGCCGTTTTCGCCGGTACATCGGCATCGATACCGATTGTGTATCAGTCGAATCCGCAACTCGTCGAAAACCTGCTGAGGTCGGCGGTGCCGGGCAAACAAGCGGTCGAAGCCCAGCCGAACGTCAATCTGGCATCGGTGCCCAACAAGCCCGCGGCACCGCTGCCGATGGGCCGCAAGGTCCTCGTCGCGGCAGACGAACGCGGGCATTTCTCGTCACCCTTCAAGCTCAACGGACGTCAGGTCGACGGCATGATCGACACCGGCGCTACATTGGTCGCCATCAACATTTCGACGGCACGCAGGATCGGCCTGTCGCTGAACGCTTCCGACTTCAACCGCGAGGTCAACACCGCCAACGGCACCATCAAGGCGGCTGTGGCCATGATCGACCGCCTGCAGATCGGCAGCATCACCGTCAATGACGTCCAGACCATCGTGCTCGACGACAGGGCGCTGCGCACCAATCTGATCGGCATGAGCTTCCTCAACCGGCTCGACAAATACCAGGTCGAGAACGGCACGCTGCTGCTCGTCCAGTAAGGCTATTCGTTTTCCCAAATTCCCAAGGGAAAGCGCTATGCGCTTTTTCCCAGGGAGAACCGTTTCACACTTTTCCTGGAATTGCTCTAGCCGCGCGGCAGAATCCGCCGGATGACCGACTTGTCGGCGGGCGGCTTCGAGGCACCGACCATATAGGCCGAAAGCACGGTTGCCGCGGCGGCCTCGGCATCGGCCGATGAGCGGGCATGGATCAGCGCCAGCGGCTCGCCGATCCCAACCTCCGCACCGACCGGCAATAGTCTGGTGATGCCGACCGCAGGGTCGATCTGGTCGTCCGGCCGCGTGCGTCCACCTCCCAGGCCGACCACTGCGAGCCCGATATCGCGGGTGGCGATGCCGGTGACGAAGCCATTTGCGGTCGCCTTGACGGCAAGTTCGATCGCCGCCGCAGGCAGATATTTTTCCGGTTTCTCGATGAAATCGGCGGGGCCGCCAAGCGCGGCCACCATG
>NZ_RZPL01000069.1:5417-12952 GCF_004022805.1 Mesorhizobium sp. M7A.F.Ca.CA.002.04.1.1
TGGCGAGCGTCTCGGTGGCGCGCCGCATGCCATCCTGGTTGGACGACACCAGCCCGGCCGACTGCAGCATTTCGGCGGCCAGCGCCAGCGTCACATCTTCGAGCCGACGGTCACGATACCGGCCGGTGAGGAAATCGACGGCGTTGCGCACCTCGACTGCGTTGCCGGCGGCCGACGCCAGCGGCTCGTTCATGCCGGTGATCAACGCCGAGGCCTTCAGTCCGGCGCCGTTGGCGATCTCAACCAGGCTGTTGGCGAGTGCGGTGGCGTCGCGCGATTTTTCCATGAAGGCGCCGTTGCCGACCTTGACGTCGAGCACCAGCGATTGCAGCCCGGCCGCCAGCTTCTTCGACAGGATCGAAGCGGTGATCAGCGGCACCGATTCGACCGTGCCGGAGACGTCGCGGATCGCATAGAGTCGTCGATCGGCGGGCGCGAGGTCGGCGGTCTGGCCGATGATGGCACAGCCTGTTTCGAGCACCGCCTTGCGAAACAGCGCGACATCGGGCTGGCTGATGTAGCCCGGGATGGCATCCATCTTGTCCAGCGTACCGCCGGTGTGGCCAAGGCCACGGCCCGAGATCATCGGCACATAGGCGCCGCAGGCGGCGACGATCGGCGCCAGCATCAGCGAGACATTGTCACCGACGCCGCCGGTCGAATGCTTGTCGGTGACCGGGCCAGGCAGGTCCGACCAGTCGAGCACATCGCCGGAATCGCGCATCGCCAGCGTCAGCGCCACGGCCTCGTCGCGGTTCATGCCGTTGAAGAACACCGCCATGGCGAAGGCGCCGGCCTGGCCGTCGGTAACGGCGCCTGACGTCACGCCCGCGACGAAGCCGGCGATCTCGTCCTCCGACAGCCTCAGGCCATCGCGCTTGCGGCGGATGATTTCCTGGGGAAGCATCAGATCTCCAGCAGTCCGTCGCGGAACACGCGCTGCAGGATCGTCGCCAGCCGCGCGCCGCCGACCGGCGCCATGTCCTTGGTCTCCTGGTGCGAAAGCTCGGCCCCGGTCATGCCGGCCGCCAGATTGGTGATGACCGAACAGGCGGCGACGCGCAGTCCGAGGAAGCGGGCGAGAATGACCTCCGGTACGGTCGACATGCCGACCGCATTGGCGCCCATGATGCGCGCCATGCGGATTTCGGCCGGCGTTTCGAAGCATGGGCCGGAGAACCACATATAGACGCCCTTGTGCAGGGTGGTGCCGGTCGCTTTTGCCGCCCGCTCGATGGCCTGGCGGATGCCGGCATCATAGGCTTCGGTCAGGCCGACGAAACGCCGGTCGCTTGGTTCGCCGATCAGCGGGTTGGTGCCCGAGAAATTGATGTGGTCCGATATCAGCATCACCGAGCCCGGCGGCATGTCCGGATCGACCGAGCCGGCGGCATTGGTGAGGATCAGTTTCGTGATGCCGATGCCGGCAAGCACTTCCAGCACCGGCCGCATCGCCGCGGCGTTGCCGTGCTCATAGTAATGGGCACGGCCCGACAGCAGCAGCACCGGCACGCCGGCAAACAGCCCTGCCACCACTTCGCCGGCGTGCCCGGTGACACCGCTTCTGGGAAAGCCGGGCAGGTCGGCATAGGAGATGCGGATCGGGTCCTCGATCTGGTCGACCAGACCGCCGAGGCCCGAGCCGAGCACCAGTGCCGTGGCCGGCGCCAGGCCGTCCAGCCTTTCGACGAGATGATCCAGGGCTTTTTCCGTCATCGTTGCCAGCTGTTCATTTGAGCCTGTTGCTCATTTCAAAATATCGCCGCGGAAGCCGTAAGGCAGCATGTCGCCCATGGTCACGGTTTCGGCCACACCCGCATTGTCGCAGAGATAGAGCTTTGTTTCCGGCCGGCAGAATTCGGCAAGCCGCTGGCGGCAGCCGCCGCAAGGCGAGCATTTGGCCATGCGTTCGGCAAGCACGGCGATTTCCACGATCTTGCCGCCGCCGCCCATAATATAGTGGCCGAGCGCCGTGGTCTCGGCGCACCAGCCTTCCGGATAGGAGGCGACTTCGATGTTGGCGCCGGTAAAGACGCGACCGTCCTCGGTGCGCAAGGCAGCGCCGACCGGAAACTTAGAATAGGGCGCGTAGGCCTTGGCCATGGCGGCCTTGGCGGCCTCGAACAGATCATGCGACATTCAGCGTTCTCTCCGATGATCGTGTTCAAAACCCGGCGCAAAGCCGACCCGTCGCTCAACGTTCCTTGACATAAGGCACGCCGCCGGCGCGTGGCGGGATTGCCTTGCCGATGAAGCCGGCGAGCAGGATGACGGTGAGGATGTAGGGCAACGCCTGCATGAACTGCGCCGGCACCTTGCCGATGATGGGCAGCGGGGATCCTTGCAGGCGGATCGACGCAGCGTCCAGGAAGCCAAACAGCAGGCAGGCGAACATGGCGTTGACCGGCTTCCACTTGGCGAAGATCAAGGCTGCCAGCGCGATATAGCCCTTGCCGGCAGTCATGTCCTTCACGAAGCCGCCATTTTGCACCATCGACAGGTAGGCGCCGGCAATGCCGGTGAGGATGCCGGTGCAGATCAGCGCCCGGTAGCGCAGCCAGGCGACCGAGATGCCGGCGGTGTCGACGGCGGCCGGGTTCTCGCCGACGGCGCGAAGGCGCAGGCCGAAGCGGGTGCGAAACAGCACCCACCAGGTGAACGGCACCATCAGGAAGGCAAGATAGACCAGGATCGAGTGGCCCGACAGGAGTTCGGCATAGATCGGTCCGATGATCGGCACGTCGCGGATGGCCTCGGCGCCCGGCAAGGTGATGGCCTCGAAGCGCTCGCCCGGTTGCAGCGCCGGCGTGCGCCCGCCCTGCTGGAACCAGGCCCGGCCGAGGATGATGGTTGAGCCGGCGGCGATGAAATTGATCGCCACGCCGGAGACGATCTGGTTGCCGCGATGAGTGATCGAGGCAAAGCCGTGGATCATGGCGAAGGCGACCGAGATCACGACCGCCATGCCGAGGCCGAGAAAGGCCGAATGGAACACGGAAGCTGCGGCCGCACCGGCGAAGGCGCCGACAAGCATCTTGCCTTCGAGGCCGATGTCGAAGATGCCGGCGCGTTCCGAATAGAGCCCGGCGAGGCAAGCAAGCAGCAGCGGCACCGAGAGGCGGATGGTGGAGTCCAGTGTCTGGATGATCGCGTTGAACACATCCATCTCAGGCACCTTTCCCCTTGACCGCTTCCATGCCGACCGATCGCGGACTGAACGAGGCAAACAGCGCCTGGATGTAGCGCCGGAACATGTGCTCGAGGGCACCGGCAAACAGGATCACCAGGCCTTGAATGATGACGATCATGTCGCGGCTGATTGCCGGCATCTCGAAGGCGAGTTCGGCGCCGCCCTGGTAGAGCATGCCGAACAGGACCGCCGCCAATACGATGCCGACAGGGTGCAGGCGGCCCATCAGCGCCACGGCGATGCCGACGAAGCCGGCGCCGGAAACGAAGTCGATGGCGACATTGTGCTGATCGCCCATCACCGGATTGAGCGCCATCATGCCGGCCAGTGCGCCCGAGATCATCATGGCGGTGATGATGATGCGGGTTTCGGAAATGCCGGCATAGCGTGCCGCCTTCGGGCTGTGACCGTAGGTGCGCATCTCGTAGCCGAGCTTGGTGCGCCAGATCAGCAGCCAGACCAGGAAGGCCATGACCAGCGCCAGCAGGAAGGTGACGTTGAGCGGCGCCGAACGGATCTTGGCGCCGAACAGCTCGATGATCCAGTTGAGTTTGGGCAATTCCGCGCCGGCGAGGAAGTTGCGCGTCTGCGGCGCTTGCGAGGCGGCTGGCTTCAACGGGCCGACCAGCAGGTAAACCATGATCGAGGCGGCGATGAAGTTGAACATGATGGTGGTGATGACGATGTGCGAGCCACGCTTGGCCTGCAGATAGGCCGGGATAAGCGCCCACAATGCGCCCACCGCCGCCGCAGCAATGATCGCCAGCGGGAAGGTCAGCCACCATGGCAGTGTACTGTCGAAGCTCAGGCAGACGATGGCGATGCCAAGGCCGGCGATGTAGGCCTGCCCCTCGGTGCCGATGTTGAACAGGCCGCAATGCGCGGCAACCGCGACCGAAAGCCCGGTGAAGATGAAGGTGGTGGCATAAAACAGGGTGAAGGCAATGCCTGTGCCTTTGCCGAAGGCGCCTTCGACCAGGATGACGGCGGCGCGCAACGGATTCTCGCCGACCAGAAGCACGACGAAGCCGGCGACGACGAAGGCGACGAACAGATTGATCAGCGGGATCAGGCCATAGTCGGCCCAGGCCGGCAGTTTGGCGTAAGGCGTGCTCATTGCGCGGCCTCCTGGTGCTCGATGCCGGCCATCAGCAGGCCGAGCTCGCCCTCGGTCGCTTCCGGACCGCGCTCGCCGACGATGCGGCCGGCAAACATCACCAGGATACGGTCGGACAGCGAACGGATCTCGTCCAGCTCGACCGACACCACCAGCACCGCCTTGCCCTGGTCGCGCATGGCGATCAGGCGCTTGTGGATGAACTCGATGGCGCCGACATCGACGCCGCGTGTCGGCTGGCCGACGATCAGCACGCCCGGGTCCTGTTCCATCTCCCGTGCCAGCACGATCTTCTGCTGGTTGCCGCCGGAGAAATTGGCGGTCTTCAGCCGGCAGTCGGCCGGGCGGATGTCGTATTTGGCGATCTTGTCCCTGGCATCGTTGCGGATGGCATCGATGTTGAGGAACGGCCCCTTCAAATAGCGGGGATCATCGTGATAGCCGAGGATCGAATTCTCGTTCTCCTCGAAGGCCAGCACCAGCCCGACGTGATGGCGGTCCTCCGGCACATGCGCCAGGCCACGGTCGCGCAACTCTCCGGGGTCGGCGGCACCGGTCAGGTCGATCGGCTTGCCATCCAGCATGACCGAGCCGGAAACGGCACGCCTGATGCCGGAAATCGCCTCGAGCAGTTCGGATTGTCCGTTGCCGGCGACACCGGCGATGCCGACGATCTCGCCGGCCCTGATATCGAAGGAGATGTCGTCGACCATGGTGACGCCGCGCGTATCCCTGACCGTCAGGTTCTTGACTGCGAGCTTGACGGCGCCGGCCTCTGCCTCGCCCTTCTCGACCCGCAAGAGCACGCGCCGGCCGACCATCAGCTCGGCCAGTTCCTCGACAGTCGTTTTCCTGGTCTCGCGCGTCGCCACCATCGTGCCCTGGCGCATGACCGACACCGTGTCGGTGATGGCCATGATCTCGCGCAGTTTGTGGGTGATCAGCACCACCGTCTTGCCCTGGTCCTTCAACTGCCGAAGGATGCGGAACAGATGGTCGGCCTCGGCCGGCGTCAAAACGCCCGTCGGTTCGTCGAGGATCAGGATCTCGGCGCCGCGATAGAGCGCCTTCAGGATCTCGACACGCTGCTGCAGGCCGACCGGCAGTTCCTCGATGATTGCATCGGGATCGACTTCCAGCCCGTATTCACGCTCCAGCCGCTCCAGTTCGGAGCGCGCCTTGGCGATGCTCTTCTTCAAGAGCGCATCGCTTTCGGCGCCGAGGATGACGTTCTCCAGCACTGTGAAATTGTCGACCAGCATGAAGTGCTGATGCACCATGCCGATGCCGAGCGCGATGGCGTCATTGGGGGTCTTGATCGAAGCCGGCTGGCCGCCAACGCGGATCTCGCCGCTGTCGGCCTGGTAGAAGCCGTAGAGGATCGACATCAGCGTCGACTTGCCAGCGCCGTTCTCGCCGACAATGCCGTGGATCGTGCCGCGACCGATCTCAAGATTGATGTCCCGGTTGGCGCGCACCGCACCAAAACTCTTGTTGATGCCGATCAACTCGATTGCGGCTTGCGCCATGCAGCCTGTCCCACTCTTATTTTTTTATCGCTTGGTCAAAACGCCTAGCATGACGCTCCGCCCGTGCCAATTGGCGGAGCAGGTTCACTCTCGACAAATCCCGGTGCGCTTGTCAATTTGCAACGTGGCCGGGGCCTTCACATTCGCTAGTATGGCGGAGCCGAAATTCGCATTGCGGCGCAAGACATCGCGGCGCAAGACATCGCGGTGAAGACTGGGGAATTCACATGACCATACCCGCCGACCGGCTGACGACGCTGGAAATCCGCGCCGCCGAGCAGGAGAAGACCATCGAGGAACTGTCCGGCCAGATCGCCGAGCAGTGGAAAGTGATCGAGCGCATGCAGCGCAAGCTCGACGCGCTGACGGATCGCTTCCTGGCGCTGGAGGAGCAGACGGGAGATGAAGTGCCTGTAACCAAGCCGCCGCACTGGTGAGGAAAAAGGGAAGGGCGCATGCCATGGCCAGTGAAAGCGATCGCATTGCACGGGCCAGCGACTATGTGCGTGGCCTGATGAACGATGCGGAGCGCGAACGGGCCGAACGTGATCTGGAGATCGACCCGGCCTTCCGCGACGAGGTCGTGCGACTTGCCGAGCGCATGCACGTCTTCGACCGTGCCGAACCGGGGGATGGCGAAGAGCGCTGGAAGCAGATCACGCAGCGCATTGGCGACCTGCCGCAGATGCGTAGTTCTGGCCTGAGCGACGCCAGGCCGCCAACCGTGATCCGAAGCCTGTCGCAGCGGCCATACGGCGTCGGCGTGCACGCGCTGGGCGGCCGGCGTGGATTTGTGGTTGCCGCCGGACTGATGGTGGCGTTCGCGCTCGGTTGTCTCGCCGCGAAGCTGCTATAGGCGAGGCCGGCGAGACATCAGAGCCATCGTCTCGCCGTCCGAACGGCATATCTCAACGGTGTTCCAGCCGAGGGCCGCGTAGAAACCACGCGCATCCCATGTGTAGAGATAGAGCATCTCGACGCCCCGTGACGCCGCATGGGCTTCCGTTGCCTTGACCAGCGCGGTGGCGATGCCTCGGCGTCGATACCTTGCATCGACAACCAACCCGGCCAGCCATGGCGTCAGATCATGCGCGGGCTCCAGTTCGTGGCGCACCAGCAGGCATGTCCCGACCGGGGTGTCGCCGATCCGGGCCACGAATGCCGCCTCGAAACCGTCACCGGCGATCAAGTCGCGAAGCCCTGCCGCATCTTCCCCGAGAGTCCTTCCGGTTCCCTCGAAAAAGGCAGACAGGCGCAGTTGCGCGACCGCTGCTACGTCGTGCTCGCCCATGGGTCCGATCGTCGGCTGCATCTGTATCTCGAAACGGTGTCCGGCACGGAGCGAAGGTTTCGCTCGATCCGGTAAAGGCAAAACCGCCGGGCTGGCGCCCGGCGGTTTGCAGATCATGGCTGTGTGTTCGTGCCGCTCAATAGGGGCAGGCGTTGTCAGTCGTATAGTCGTGTACTTCGACCTTGCCGGCAATGATGTCGGCCTTGGCTTTTTCGACGGCCGCCTTCATCTCGTCCGTCACCAGCGCCTTGTTGTTGTCGTCCATGGCGTAGTCGACGCCGCCTTCCTTGAGGCCGAGATTCTCGACGCCGCCCTTGAAGGTGCCGTTCTTGCCGTCCATGAAGGCGGTGTAGACGGCGACGTCGACGCGCTTCAGCATCGAGGTCAGCACCTTGCCGGGCTGCAGGC
>NZ_RZPL01000006.1:0-27043 GCF_004022805.1 Mesorhizobium sp. M7A.F.Ca.CA.002.04.1.1
ACGCAGCGGTGTGAGACGGGCATTCTTGTGGATGTTCATTCGGACCCTCCGATGGATGCTGAAGCGTGGTAACTCCAGTCTCCTCGGTCCGGTCCGAATGGACAACCTCTCGAAAGCTCACACCTAGTGCCGGCAGTGGCACCGCTGTTGTCCGTCGACAGGTCCCGCGCTTGCTCGGTGCGACCAACAACCTTAAGCGCTAGGGCGTAACCTGACCCTGCAAGATCTCCTCACCGACTATAAGGTGCGCCTCACGATCTGAGACGATGGGACAGGATGGCTAAGGAGGTGCGCCGTCTTGCATGCCCCGCCAGCGAGGCGAACCCTCTCGGCTACGCGCGCCACCAGCGACGCTCCATATCGTCAGGCCTGCGTCTCATGCTCAGATGAGCCGGTATTTGGCTCTCTCATCAGCAAACCGAGAGAGCCCATGCCAAGACGGAAGCAAGCAAGACGAACGAGCGTCAGAGATATCCTGCGCCTGACCCATAAACAGGGCAGTCCGGTGGGCCAAGGTGGCAGAGCAACTGAGGTTCGGCAAGACTTCGGCTTCCACCTATCTGCGGGCGCTGGAGACGGGCTGTCGTGCAGGCCCTGCATGCGGCTTTGAGGACGATGCGATGTTGAAACACCGTCTGTTGCGCCGAATCGGCCGTCGGCCAAACGTTGGGTCGTCATCAGGTTCTCGACAGCTTCCCGGTGTCAAATCCAAACCGTGGTCGGCGATCCCCACCAGGGTGGGAAGGCAGCGCTGATATAGCCGAACGTCGATCAAGTCACGATCAACGATTGCCTCATGTCACATGCCCTGCGGGACTGAAAAACGGAGAAGAACATGTGCGATGCAAAACTGAAGACCGTGCTTTCGCTTTTTTCGCCGGTGGCCAGCAAATTAGATGCTCTCTCGTCCAACGGACCAGCGACGGATGCAAACTGCGTTAAGCTAAATACGAACGAGAACCCGTTTCCGTTGCCGAAGAGCGTAATGCAAAGTGCAATTGCTGCGATCGAACACCAGTATCTTTATCCGGAAGACGACAATCTCAGCTTAAGGGCAGCTGCCTCCGATGCTTACGGATTTTCCAAAGATCAGGTGATTGCCGGCAACGGTTCGTCGGAGCTGCTCGGACTCATCTACAGAGCTTTCCTCGCCCCAGGAGATAGAGTGGCAATGCTGTCGCCCGGATTTTCGTTCAACCGTAAACTTGCCATGTTGCAGGGTGCCGAGTTTCTCGAAATCGCATCGAGCGAAGCTCATCCCCTGCCGATAGAAAAACTGCTGTCCGGCCCCGCAAAAGACGCGAAGTTCATTCTGTTGGCTAATCCGAACAATCCGACCGGAACATTCGTGCCGGTGGCCGAAATCGAACGCCTTGTGGAGCAAGCAGATCGCTTGGTCGTCTTGGATGAGGCCTACGTTGACTTCGCACCCGACAATGCCCTGCGCCTCGTCAATAGACATCCGAATCTTTTGATCTTGAGGACTTTTTCAAAGAGCTATGCTGCCGCTGGCGTGCGAGTCGGCTTCGGTTTCGGTCACCCAGAAATCATTGGCAGGCTGCGCAACATCCAGAATGTCTTCAACATGAACGTGATCGGGCAGGCGGTCGGGAAAAGCATTCTTGCGCATCGCCACGCCTACGAAGAGAACCACAGGCACATCAAGCATGAACGACAGCGAGTGACCCTGGCGCTGTTGCAACTTGGCTTTTCCGTAACACCCTCCCACGCAAACTTTTTGCTAGCCCGTGTGCCGGCGGGACAGGAGGGCTCATGCTGGCAAGCCGCGTTGAAAGAGCAGGCGATCCTCATCGCCAGCTTTCCTGACGTAGATTTGAAGAACTGTATTCGCGTCAGCATTGGCACCACAGAGCAGATGGACAAATTCCTTGCTGCCGCCGAACGCGTCTGTATGAACTTTAAGAAGGATCGCGGTGCTCACAAGCATGAAGTCGATTCACATTAAGCATCAAGTAATGATATGTCGTGAGCTATGATGATTAGCGAATAAATATAGGTAATTTGGAGAACAATTAATTGAAGAAAATTTCCGCTTCGGGCCTGACCTTCGGCATCTTCGATCATCTGGACGAAAACGGCGATGACATCGCACAACAATATGCAGATCGGCTGAGCCTAGCAGAAGCGTGCGATGGCTATGGCTTTTATGCGTATCATCTCGCCGAGCACCACTGTACGCCGCATGGCAGAGGTCCATCACCGAATTTGTTCTTAGCGAGCGTCGCCCAGCGAACCCGCAGTCTTCGTGTTGGTCCCATGGTAATGCTACTTGCGCTCTATCATCCGCTGCGTGCCTTCGAGGAGATCTGCATGCTTGATCAGTTGAGCGGCGGCAGGCTTGAACTCGGCATAGGGCGCGGCTCTGCTCCCACTGAATTGGGATACTTCGGGGTTGCTGTAGAAGCAGCACCAGAACAGTATGCGGAGGCCAGTGAGATTCTCATCAATGCGATGAAAGGCGGGACGCTTTCTTATCAGGGCCGCCACTTTGAGTTGAAAGATGTTCCGCTGACGTTGAGACCTCACCAATATCCCCGTCCGCCGACATGGATCGCCACCAATCGACCCGAGCCGGCTAGCTGGGCCGCTGCGAATGGGGCAAACATCGCCTGCGTCGGACCTTCCACTTCTGTTCGCAGCGTTACCGACGCGTTCCGCGCCGCCCGAATTCACGATGCTGACATTGGCCAGCAAGCGCCATTTCTTGGATTGCTCCGAATGGTGGTGATAGGGCGTTCTGAAACAGATGCGTATTTGCTCGCAGCACCTGCCTATGAACGATGGCTCAATAGCTTCAAATTTCTATACGAACTAAATGCCATTTCCACTCCACCAAACTTGCCTTTGAACTTCGATGCAGCAATTGAAAGTGAATTGTGCGTCGTGGGAACGGCAGATTCTGTCCGAAAAGCTCTCCTTGATCAGCTGGAAGAGGCAGGTGCTAATTATCTTCTGTGTCAACTGGCATTTGGGGATTTGCCGCTGGATGCCTCACTATACACCGCATCGGCCATTGGATCCGAAATCATGGCTCGAGTTGCCGCATCGTGAATCCGTCGTGTGATTGGAGGAGCAGCGGCAGCGCTGCTCCTCATTGCGAAACGGTTGTGGGGGCCGGACTCCTGTGTCAGGTGTAAACCATTGGAGCACGTCCTATCTGATCCAGGTCATATCCTGCGGCTTTGAAGTAGTTGGCACATTCGGCTGGGGTGAAGAGGTCGACGACCGCGCCGAGGCGTCCTGACCTTGCCCCTCTGATCTAATCCGGTTTGAAGTTCGTTCTGGCCCATCCAGAGGACCAGGACATGAAACGCAGCCGCTTCTCTGAAGAGCAGATCATCGGAATTTTGAAGAAACACGAGGCCGGGGTATCGGTTGGCGATCTGTGCCGCAAGCACGGGGTCAGCGACGCCTCGATCTACAATTGGAAGGCCCGCTTCGGCGGGATGGATGTCACCGAGGCTCGGCGACCTGAAGGCGCTGGAGGACGAGAACACGCGCCTGAAGCGGCTTTTGGCCGACGCCATGCTCGACAATGCCGCGTTGAAGGACCTTGTGGGAAAGAAATGGTGACGCCCGCCGCCAAGCGGAAAGCTGTCGCTCGCCTGAAGGAAGGCTTCGGGATGAGCGAACGGCGGGCGTGTAAAGCCATCGGCTGTTGCCGCATGACGGTTCGCTACCAGACCAGCAGGCCGGACGACCGCGAGGTTCGCGAGCGGATGAAGGCCGATCGCGCAGGAGCGTCGCCGGTTCGGCTACCGGCGTCTTCTCGTGATGCTGAGGCGGGAGGGCCTGGTCGTGAACCACAAGAAGCTGTTCCGGCTCTATCGGGAGGAGAAGCTCGCCGTCGCCGCCGTGGCGGCCGCAAGCGGGCGATCGGGACCAGGGCGCCGATGCTGGTGCCGCTGAGGCCCGACGAGCGCTGGTCGCTCGACTTCGTATCGGACCAGCTCACCGACGGGCGCCGCTTCCGCATCCTGGCCGTCGTCGACGACTGCACGAGAGAGTGCCTCGCACTCATCGTTGATACGTCTCTCTCGGGCATGCGGGTTGCCCGCGAATTGGACGGCTCATCACCGAGCGGGGCCGGCCCAGGATGATCGTCAGCGACAATGGCAGCGAGTTCACCTCGAACGCCATCCTCTCCTGGGCGGATCAGAACCGCGTCGAATGGCATTACATTGCGCCCGGCAAGCCGATGCAGAATGGCTTCATCGAGAGCTTCAACGGCCGACTGCGCGATGAACTGCTCAACGAGACGCTGTTCACCTCGCTGGCTCAGGCGCGCGTAGCCATCGCCCTGTGGCACGCCGACTACAACACCGCGCGGCCGCACTCCCCCCTGGCAGACCCCGGCCAAGTTCGCCAGCACCTTCAATCCGCGACGGTCGCTCGCGCTGCGCTATGCCAAAGGCTCCGCGCCAGCGCCCGTCGCTTCACCCGCCCAGCAGGGCACAACCCACGCCGGAAACGAACTCAAAACTGCTGGGGCAACGTCAGTCCCATAGAGCCTTGATGGTTATCTCGGCCTTTGCTCGCAGCAGCGCCTTAGGTTGGGCGAAGGCGTTCTCAATCGGATTGAAGTCGGGACTGTAGGGCGGCAGTTAGAGCAGGCTCGCCTGCGGCCTCAATCGCGCCGCGCAGGGTTCTCCAGGCGGATGTCGCCAATGTCAAATTTGCTGGCATCCATGTCGCCCTCGCCAACCGCACAAGCGAAGGCCAGAAAGCCAACATGTGTTCTGCGGCTTAATTAAGAGTCAGCCGATGTCGGCCGAACATCACCTTGTCTCGAAGTCGACGATCGGACAGCAGGTTGCGAAAGTTGGCGCGATGCGAAACAAACTGCTGAAGCGCTCAACTTTTATTGATCACGCGTGTTGGACGCGACGCACTCCCGTTCCAATCGGGCTGAGCGCAAATTCTCCCGGTTCACAAAACTGAGTCGCTGGAGTAGTGGGGGCGCAGAGAAATCTCCGGTCGCAGCCTTACCCGGTCAAAACAAGGATACCAATGATGAAGACTCTCGCCGTCTGCTCTGGCGGATTGGACTCCGTTTCCCTTGCTCACATGGTGGCAGCGGAGCACGAACTCACCGGCCTTCTATCTTTCGACTATGGCCAACGGCACAGGAAGGAATTGGGCTTCGCCGCTCTTTGCGCGCAGCGACTGAAGGTCCCGCACCAGATCATCGACATCGGCGAAATTGGCCGTGGCCTTTCCGGCTCAGCGCTGACTAGCAGTATCGACGTGCCGGACGGCCACTACGCCGAAGACACGATGAAGATTACGGTGGTGCCGAACCGCAATGCCATCATGTTGGCAATCGCCTTCGGTCTCGCCGCCGCCCACAGCGCCGAAGCGGTGGCGGCGGCCGTGCATGGTGGGGACCATTTCATCTATCCCGATTGCCGTCCGGCCTTCATTGAAGCTTTCCAGACAATGCAAGACCGCGCGCTCGACGGCTATGCGCAGATACGCCTCTATGCACCGTATGTGAATCTCGGAAAAGCTGACATTGTTGCGGATGGCGCAAGATACGGCACCCCGTTTGCTGAGACCTGGTCCTGTTACAAGGGCGGCGTGCGTCACTGCGGACGATGCGGGACCTGCGTCGAGCGGCGCGAAGCGTTCCATCTCGCCGGGCACGCTGATCCCACCGACTACGAGGACGCCGATTTCTGGCTTGAGGCGCTGCGCAGGAGGCGCGCGTAATGTTCCACATCAGCAAGGAATTCCACTTCTCGGCCTCGCATCAGCTCACCTCCTTGCCTCCCAACCATCAATGCGCGCGCCTGCACGGGCATAACTATGTCGTCGTAGTGGAGCTGTCGGCCAAGGAACTGGACGCCCACGGCTTCGTGCGCGACTATCACGATCTGGCGCCGCTCAAACGCTACATTGACGAGAGCTTCGACCATCGGCACCTCAACGACGTGCTGGGACATGAGAAGGTCACGGCGGAATGCCTGGCCAGACATTTCTATGAATGGTGCAAGGCACGTCTGCCGCAGACCGCGGCCGTGCGCGTTAGCGAAACACCGAAAACTTGGGCGGAATACCGTCCGTGACCGACATGCATCCCGCAATCCGTGTGAGCGAGATATTCGGGCCGACTATCCAGGGCGAGGGCGTGCTCATCGGCTTGCCGACGGTGTTCATCAGAACCGGCGGATGTGATTATCGCTGTTCATGGTGCGACAGCCTTCACGCGGTGGACAATCAGTATCGCCATGAATGGCTACCGATGCCGATCGATGCCGTGTGGCAAACCGTCCATGCGCTTTCCGGCGGCAGGCCGGTTATGGTCTCCTTGTCAGGCGGCAACCCGGCCATTCAGCCGTTCGGTCCCCTCATAGAACGAGGCCATCGCGAGGGCTATCGTTTTGCACTGGAAACGCAGGGTTCCGTGGTGAGGGAGTGGTTTGCGGATCTTGACGTGCTGACCCTTAGCCCAAAGCCGCCGTCCAGCGAGATGACGACCCGTTGGGCTGCGTTTGATGCATGCCTCGAAGCGGCGCAAGAGAAGCCGCAAATCGTGCTCAAGCTCGTCGTTTTCGACGAGAGTGACTATGCCTACGCCAAAGAAGTCGCGGCGAGATATCCGCACCTTCCGATCTATCTGCAACCCGGCAATCACACGCCGCCGCTCCCTGGCAGTGAAGACGCCTCTGTCGACTTGGACGGAATAATGATGCGAATGGAATGGCTTGTCGAAAGGGTGACTAGCGACAGGTGGTTCGAAGCCCGCGTGTTGCCGCAGCTGCACGTTCTGCTTTGGGGTAACAAGAGGGCGGTCTAGTCTGTGGCTTGCGTCGCACCGGAAGGCCGGGCTCCAACGGCTTGGCAGGCTCTCTTCGCGTGCCGAGTACAGCCGAGCTTTGTTCGCGTCAGCGGTCTCGCGATTGTGCGGCTGGAAACCGCCCGGACACCCCGCTGCCGGCGTGTGTCACCTTGACTCCGATGAGCTGTCGTCACGCAAAGTTGAAATCCGCAAGAACTGGCCTTCTCGCCCCACCTGCTCCGTCGCAAGCACGTCATCCCCTCATCCTTGTCCAGCTCTTATCGATGTATCTCATTGTCCGGCCTGACGCACGACTGTCAGCATGGGAATGCATCCATTGCGCAAATGCCTTCCATAAAGAAGATCGATTTCCTCATTGGCCCAACGTGAAATATAGCAACGTTTTCGTGGCGTGGGTCGGCTGCGTCGGGAGTAGCGATGAAAACGTATTGGGGTCGCCTGCGTCTCCTTGGGCAGCGAGTGTAAAGTATAGCGATGCGGCCTCCGGCGCGAACGGCAGCCGCGCAGTGATCACCTTCGCCTGTGCCTTTGCGGCGGGGGTCAAGCGCTGGTCTGCTAAAATTTTTTATCGTTTAGCTGGTTGAAACTGCCCCCGTTGCGGGCTGCAGAAGCCGGCCAGCCGAGAAACGGCAGCCGCACTTATGAAAGCACGCCAAGGCGTGCGGGCATCTATCAGTTGCAAAGGACAATACTGGCCGCGCCGATTGGCCATCACGCGTCCATTAGGGCAGCCACCAACATCAGTTCGCAAGAGGAGCAAAAGTAATATGTATCGTCGTCACCTGATCAAAGGGTTGGTTGCGCTCGGCGCATGCCGGATTTGCGTTCAAGCCGCCCAAGCGACCAGTGCCCATTGGGGGTACACCGGTCCGGTCGGACCGGAGCACTGGGCTGATCTGGATAAGGAAAATTTCGTATGCTCTGCCGGCACGCAGCAATCGCCGATCAATATCAACAGCGCGGTCAAGGCGGATATCCCGCATATCGCCATCGGCTGGCACAAGGGCGGCGGCAATATGGTGAACAACGGCCACACCATTCAAATCAATATGCCACAAGGCAGCACGCTGACCCGCGGCGATCGTGTCTACGAACTGGTACAGTTCCATTTCCATGCGCCAAGCGAACATCACGTGGCGGGCAAGAGCTTCCCGATGGAGGTGCATTTCGTTCACAAGGACACGCAAAGTGGTACTCTGGGCGTGCTGGGCGTCTTTTTAACGCCCGGCGCGACAAATGCCAGCTTTGCTGCCCTTGCTGCGGCCTTTCCCGAACTGCCGAATGGGGAGGTGACGATCGACGAGGTGAATCCCAACTGGCTTCTGCCAGCCTCGCTTGGCTATTGGACTTATGAGGGCTCACTGACGACGCCGCCGTGCACCGAAAACGTCGAGTGGATGGTGGCGATGGAACCGGTTGACGTTGATCCGGCAGACATCCAGCGATTTGCCTCACTCTACCCGTCGAACGCGCGCCCTATTCATTCACCCAATCGACGCTTCATCCTGCGCCAGAGTTGAGCGCCGCCCCAGCGGTTCCGCACGGTCCAACATTCTTGGCACAAGTTGGCGCGAAGCCTCCTCTTCCGGTCTGGCGGTCTGACGGCGCTCCCCAAGCTGGCTAGTCTAAATGATAGGGATTCGGTGCCGACACCACTCGTCCCAAATACGTCGCGGCGAGGTTTGTCTGCAACCCGGCAATCACACGCCGCCCCGCCGTGGTAATGAAGACGTCTCTGTCGAGTCCGACGGAATATGATGCGCATGGAACCGCTGGTAGAAAAGGTGACCAGCGACAGGTGGTTCGAAGCCCGCGTCTTGCCGCAGCTGCACGTTCTACTCTGGGGTAACAAGAGGGTAGTGTATACCTTCTCCTAGCTTCGCCGCCAACTACTCGGTTTTCCGAATTGCTCTCTATATTCTTGAAGACGATGCGTTCGTTAAAGACATGTGCTGCGCACCTGGTGTAAAAGCTGCTCTCATCATGCAGAGGTCAAGCCAGTCGGGCTCATCCGAGGCTATGGCCGTGAGCACTGTTCAGTTCGGCAGAGAGGGCGCTTTTGTACACACTTTGCGATCGTGGCGGCCCCGTGGGCAGATCTGCAAGCTGCCGCGACACTAACCTCTCGAAGCCCGCCCGCCCGCCTTTCGTGCAGCTTCCTCTGAACAAAACCACCGCTCGCCCTTCAATAGGTTGATGCGTGTCTCCCAGTAAGATTCCTGTCCAAGAACGTGATAATCTTCTTGCCAGTGTTGTAGCTGATGTTGCCCTTGATGCCGCAGCCTACCGCGGCGGGACCAAACTCAATGGCAAGCAGGCCGGCTAGGATCGTGCAGCCAGTCGCGAGCCTCGCCCACAACGGGGTCTCACGCGCATGAGGGCGCCGACCATGGGTTCGGCGGTTCATACGCGTATAACACGTATCTTTCTGAAAAAATCAATGCTCTCGGCTAAGCTACTGAATTATTTGGCTTCCATATAGCGCGTCGGCGGAACCAACTTGTAGACGGGCTATGAAAGGTTAAGCGCGGATGTCTATCGGCCGCCGGCGTTCCCGCTCTGTAAGCCTGCCTGAACTACCCGCGCCGCGGTCAAGCCCCAGGCTCCTGCTCATCCAGCGACCGCCCGATCAATGGCAGGCTGGAAAGACAAGAGCCGATGTCTTCCGATGGTCTCGCCATCAGCTTTGGGCTAACTTCCCCATTCTCCCGCTTCGAGCTCGACACACGGCGGTTTGGATGGCGCACGACAATCTGTGTCGGCTTTGTCGTGTCCGTGACAGACGCCTGAAAGGCCCGTTCGCGCGTTTTGCCGCCGTCTAAGCGGCTGGAATTTAATGACAAAGTTTCTTCTGGGATCGGCCGATCACGCTGGTACGCTTTTTGCGATGCTTGGTGTGAGGCGGCACGAGCTGCCTATCGGCACTTGTGTCGCGGGCAGTCGCGATAATTAGAACGAAGGAAGGAAAGCTATTATGTCAGGTCTGCGTCAGATCGCCTTTTACGGAAAAGGCGGCATCGGCAAGTCCACCACGTCCCAAAATACGCTCGCTGCCCTTGTCGACCTCGGGCAGAGAATCCTCATCGTAGGATGCGACCCCAAAGCCGATTCCACACGCTTGATCCTGAATTCGAAAGCTCAGGATACCGTCCTGGATCTCGCCGCACAGGAAGGCTCGGTGGAAGACCTCGAACTCCAGGACGTGCTCAAGGTGGGCTACAGAGGCATCAAGTGCGTGGAGTCCGGCGGCCCCGAGCCGGGTGTCGGTTGCGCCGGCCGCGGCGTCATCACCTCGATCAATTTCCTCGAGGAGAATGGCGCTTATGACGATGTCGATTATGTCTCCTATGACGTCCTCGGCGACGTGGTATGCGGCGGCTTCGCCATGCCGATCCGCGAAGGCAAGGCCCAGGAGATCTATATCGTCATGTCCGGCGAGATGATGGCGCTCTATGCCGCCAACAACATCGCCAAGGGCATCCTCAAATATGCCCATTCGGGCGGTGTGCGGCTGGGCGGGCTGATCTGCAATGAACGTCAAACCGACCGCGAACTCGATCTGGCCGAAGCACTGGCTGGCCGATTGAATTCCAAGCTCATCCACTTCGTGCCCCGCGACAACATCGTCCAACATGCCGAACTCAGGAAGATGTCGGTGATCCAGTACGCGCCGGACTCAAAGCAGGCAGGGGAATACCGCGCTCTGGCCGAGAAGATCCACGCCAATTCGGGCCAGGGTACGATCCCGACGCCGATCACCATGGAGGAGCTGGAGGAGATGCTGCTCGACTTCGGCATCATGAAGACCGACGAGCAGATGCTTGCCGAGCTTCACTCCAAGGAAGCGGCGAAGGCGGCGGCCCAGTAGTGACATTAGCGCTGCCATGAATCGGCGCGCCTTGCAGAGAACGGCGCCTATTCTTTGAGGCGTCACCCAACCTTGAAAGGGGGACTCATGAGCCGGGAATACGAGAATGACGGTGCTCTTCATGCGAAGCTTATCGAAGAGGTGCTGTCGCATTATCCCGACAAGGCGGCGAAGCGCCGCAAGAAGCACCTCAACGTCGCAAAGAGCGGCAACGAGGCTGGCGGGGAAAGCGAGGTCCTTTCCGAATGCGACGTCAAATCGAACATCAAGTCCATTCCCGGGGTGATGACGATTCGCGGCTGTGCATATGCTGGTTCGAAAGGCGTGGTGTGGGGGCCAGTCAAGGATATGGTCCATATCTCGCACGGCCCGGTCGGCTGCGGCCAATATTCTTGGTCGCAGCGCCGCAACTACTACGTCGGTACAACGGGCGTCGACACGTTCGGGACAATGCAGTTCACCTCCGATTTCCAGGAGAAGGACATCGTCTTCGGCGGCGACAAGAAGCTGGAACAGATCATTGACGAGATTGAAGTCTTGTTTCCGCTCAACAACGGCATCACCGTGCAGTCCGAATGCCCTATCGGCCTGATTGGCGATGACACCGAGGCCGTTTCTCGCAAAAAGACCAAGGAGTATGACAAGACGATCGTGCCGGTACGCTGCGAGGGCTTCCGCGGCGTCTCGCAGTCGCTTGGCCACCACATCGCCAATGATGCAATCCGGGATTGGGTCTTCGACAAAAAGGATGTCAAGTTCGAGGCCGGCCCCTACGACGTCAACGTCATCGGCGACTACAATATCGGCGGCGATGCCTGGGCCTCGCGCATACTGCTTGAGGAGATAGGGCTGCGCGTGGTTGGCAACTGGTCGGGTGACGCCACACTCGCAGAGATCGAGCGCGCCCCGAAGGCTAAGCTCAATCTTATCCACTGCTACCGGTCGATGAATTACATCTGTCGGCATATGGAGGAAAAGTATGGCGTCGCCTGGATGGAGTACAATTTCTTCGGTCCCTCCCAGATCGAAGCCTCTCTGCGCAACATAGCCAAGCATTTTGGGCCGGAAATCGAGGAGAAGACCGAAAAGGTCATTGCCAAGTACAGGCCGCTTGTTGATGCGGTCATCGCCAAGTACCTGTCGCGCCTGGAAGGAAATACCGTGATGCTCTATGTCGGCGGCCTGCGCCCCCGCCACGTCGTCACGGCCTACGAGGACCTCGGCATGGTCATCGTGGGCACCGGCTATGAATTCGCCCACAGCGACGACTATCAGCGCACCGGCCACTACGTGAAGAACGGCACGCTGATCTACGATGACGTGACCGGCTATGAGTTGGAGAAATTCATCGAAGGGATTCGCCCAAATCTGGTCGGCTCGGGAATCAAAGAAAAATACCCGGTGCAGAAGATGGGCATACCGTTCCGCCAGATGCATTCCTGGGATTATTCAGGCCCGTATCACGGCTACGACGGCTTTGCCATTTTCGCACGTGATGTGGATCTCGCCATTAACAACCCGGTCTGGGACCTATTCCACGCGCCTTGGAAAAGAAGCCGGGGCGATGAGCGGGCGATGGCTGCCGAATAAACATTTGCTTCAGCCCCAGTCTCCCACTGAGACGGTGAACTCCCGCGGCCTCTGATCCGCCGGAGCCTGGAACGTCTTGACGTCCTGAGCTGCCGTCCCGCGCAGCCAGATGCAAAAGAGGTAATCATCATGCCGCAGTCGGCTGAAAAAATTCTCGATCACGCTCCCCTGTTCCGCGAGCCGGAATACAGAAAGATGCTCGCTGAGAAGAAGCTAAACTTCGAATGTCCGCACCCCGATGAAATCGTTTCCGATCAGCGCGATTTCACCCAGACGTGGGAATACCGCGAAAAGAACCTCGCCCGCAAAGCGCTTGTCGTGAACCCGGCCAAGGCCTGCCAGCCGCTGGGTGCGGTATTCGCTGCCGCCGGCTTCGAGCGAACCATGTCCTTCGTCCACGGCAGCCAAGGTTGCGTCGCCTATTACCGCTCGCACCTGTCGCGCCATTTCAAGGAGCCTGCCGCGGCGGTCTCCTCCTCAATGACCGAGGATGCGGCGGTGTTTGGCGGCCTGAAGAACATGGTCGACGGGCTCGCCAACACCTACCAGCTCTACGACCCCAAGATGATTGCCGTGTCGACGACCTGTATGGCAGAGGTCATTGGCGACGACCTGCACAGCTTCATCCAGAACGCCAAGGACGAAGATTCAGTCCCGCGCGACTTCGACGTGCCCTTTGCCCACACCCCGGCCTTCGTTGGCAGTCATGTCGACGGCTATGACAACATGGTCAAAGGCATTTTGGAGCACTTCTGGAAAGGTCAGGAGCGTACGCAAATCGAAGGAACCATCAACATCATTCCGGGCTTCGACGGCTTCTGCGTCGGCAACAACCGGGAGCTCAAGCGCCTGCTCGATGTAATGGGCGTGTCCTATACATTGATCCAGGATGCCTCTGACCAGTTCGATACGCCTTCGGACGGTGAATACCGCATGTATGACGGGGGCACGAAGATCAACGAGGTGAAGAAGGCCCTCAACGCCGAGGCAACGCTTTCGCTGCAGCATCACAACACCCGAAAGACACTGGGCTATTGCGAGGAGGTCGGGCAGGCGACGGCCTCGTTCCACTATCCGCTCGGCGTTCAGGCGACGGACGAATTCCTGATGGAGGTCGCGGCGATTTCCGGCAAGGAGATTCCCGAGGCAATTCGCCTCGAGCGCGGCCGACTGGTAGACGCCATGGCGGACAGCCAATCCTGGCTGCATGGTAAGAAATACGCCATCTACGGTGATCCCGACTTCGTTCACGCAATGGCCCGCTTTGTCATGGAGACCGGCGGCGAGCCAACCCATTGCCTCGCCACCAATGGCACCTCGGCATGGGAAGCCGATTTGAAGAAGCTGCTAGCATCCTCGCCTTTCGGCAAGGCTGCCCAGGTTTGGGCGGGCAAGGACCTGTGGGCGCTGCGCTCGCTGCTCTTTACCGAGCCGGTGGACCTTTTGATCGGCAATTCCTACGGCAAGTACCTGGAGCGCGACACCGGAACGCCGCTGATCCGGCTGATGTTTCCGATCTTCGATCGGCACCATCATCACCGCTTTGCGCTCTTTGGCTACCAGGGCGCGTTGCGCGTGCTGACGACGATCCTCGACAAGATCTTCGACAAACTCGATCGCGAGACGAGCGAGACGGGTGTGACGGATTATTCCTATGACCTCACGCGCTAAGAGCCGTGGCCGGCTTTTCGCCGAGGCCATTCCTTGCCCAATGGACTGGGGAGGCTGAGCGATGTCCTCCCTCAGCGCCAAAATCAAGGACGCCTTCGATGAGCCCGCCTGCGATAAGAACCGTGGCAAAGATGCCAAGGCGCGCAAGGAGGGCTGCTCGAAGTCGCTGACACCAGGGGCGGCAGCCGGCGGCTGCGCCTTTGACGGAGCCAAGATCGTCCTGCAGCCGATCACCGACGTTGCGCATCTGGTCCATGCGCCGCTCGCCTGCGAGGGCAATTCTTGGGACAACCGTGGTGCGGTTTCGTCAGGGCCGACCTTGTGGCGGACAAGCTTCACGACCGACCTCACCGAACTCGACCTGGTGATGGGGCAGGGCGAGCGGAAACTCTTCAAGGCGATCCGCGAGATCAAGCACACATACGCGCCGCCGGCGATCTTCGTCTACTCAACTTGCGTAACGGCGCTGATCGGTGACGACATCGAGGCCGTGTGCAAACGCGCCACGGAAAAGTTCGGTTTGGCCGTGGTGCCGATCAATGCGCCTGGCCTGGCAGGCTCCAAGAACCTCGGCAACAAGCTCGCCGCCGAGGCGTTGCTCGATCATGTCATCGGCACGGTCGAACCCGACGACCCCGGGCCCTACGACATCAACATCCTTGGCGAATTCAACCTCTCGGGCGAATTCTGGCTTGTAAAGCCGCTCCTCGATCGGCTCGGCATCCGGGTGCGCGCCTGCATTCCCGGCGATGCGCGTTACCGCGACATTGCTTCCGCGCACCGCGCCCGGGCGGCAATGATCGTGTGCTCGACCGCGCTGATCAGTCTTGCCCGCAAGATGGAGGAGCGCTGGGACATCCCGTTCTTCGAGGGCTCCTTCTATGGCATCTCCGACACATCGCAAGCTCTTCGCAACCTTGTCAGGCTGCTGGTGAGGAAGGGCGCCGATCCGGAGATCCTCGAGCGCACGGAGACGCTGATCGCGCAGCAGGAGGCGATCGCGTGGAAGAAACTCGAATCCTACCGGCAAAGGCTCCAAGGCAAGCGCGTGCTGCTCAACACAGGCGGTGTGAAGTCCTGGTCGGTTGTCCGTGCGCTGATGGAGATCGGAATCGAGATCGTCGGCACCTCGGTCAAGAAATCTACGGTGCAGGACAAGGAGCGCATCAAACAAGTTCTCAAGCACGACAAGCATATGTTCGAATACATGGCTGCGCGCGAGCTGTACGCCATGCTCTCTGAACACAGGGCCGATATCATGCTGTCGGGCGGTCGCACGCAATTCATTGCGCTCAAGGCCAAGACGCCCTGGCTCGATATCAACCAGGAGCGCCAGCACCCTTATGCCGGCTATGCCGGCATGGTGGAACTCGTACGCCAGATCGACCTCGCCATTCACAATCCGGTCTGGTCTCAGGTGCGCCAGCCGGCCCCGTGGGATTGCCAGCCTGATCTAAAAGACGAACTGCCATGCACGAAGAAGGAGTCCGGGCACCTGTTCGATGAATTCGCCGGCGCGACGGCACACGAGTTCAGCGAGTGTTGAGGCGACCGATGGCCCGCATCCTTCCCCAGACCAAATCCGCGGCGGTGAACCCGCTGAAGTCGTCGCAGCCGCTGGGTGCCGCCTTTGCCTTTCTTGGGGTCGACGGCGCGATGCCGCTGTTCCACGGCAGCCAGGGATGCACAAGCTTCGCGCTCGTGCTCTTCGTACGGCACTTCAAAGAAACGATTCCATTGCAGACAACAGCGATGGATGAGGTGGCGACCATCCTCGGCGCTGCCGACCATCTTGAAGAAGCCATCCTCAACCTCAAGAACCGCACGAAGCCAAAGCTGATCGGGGTGTGCACGACCGCGCTGGTGGAGACGCGTGGCGAAGATTGCGCGAGTGATATTGCGAACATCAAGCTGAAGCACACGCAAGAGCTTGCGGGTACGGAGGTCGTGCTGGCCAACACGCCGGATTTTGACGGCGCGATCGAAGAGGGCTGGGCCAAGGCAGTCACCGCAATGATCAAAGGGATTACAGGCTCGGGCGAACGTGCGCGGCAGCCGAAGAAGATCGCGATCCTGCCCGGATGCAACCTCACTGTCGCCGACATCGAGCATATGCGTGACATGGTTGAAAGCTTTGGGCTCAAGCCGGTTATTCTGCCCGACATTTCAGGCTCGCTCGACGGTACGGTTCCTGACCGCTGGGTAGCGACCACATACGGCGGCACCAGCGTCGAAGACATTCGCGAGTTGGGCACGGCCATGCAATGCATCGCCATCGGTGAGCACATGCGCCGCCCGGCGAAAGCGCTGCACGGGTTGACCGGCGTGCCTTACGTGTTGTTCCAGTCACTGACTGGGCTGCAGGACACGGACCGCTTCGTGTCGCTGCTGTCTGCGATTTCGGGCGCGGCGGTACCGGCCCGCGTGCGCCGGCGCCGGGCGCAATTGCAGGACGCGATGCTCGACGGACATTTCCATTTCGGCGGCAAGAAAATTGCCATCGCTGCCGAACCAGACCAGCTGTTCCAACTTGCGACCTTCTTTGCTGGCCTCGGCTCCGAGATAGCCGCGGCCGTCACAACGACCGACAGGTCTAAAATTCTCGAGAAAGTCCCGGCGGTTTCGGTTCAGATCGGCGATCTCGGCGATCTGGAAAGTCTTGCCGTCGGTGCTGACCTGCTTGTCACGCATTCGCACGGGCGCCAAGCATCGGAGCGGCTCCGAATTCCGCTCATGCGCATCGGGTTCCCGGTCTTCGATCGACTAGGCAGCCAGCACAAGCTCGCAATTCTCTATCAGGGCACCCGCGACATGATCTTCGAGGTCGCCAGCATCTTCCAGGCCAACCAACACGCGCCCACTCCTGAGGCGCTTGATCCACTCCGTAATCGAGAAATATCACGATGAACGCTGTTCGCCGCCTCTCGCTGGTCAGTAGTGAGGTTTTCGCCCCGATGCCTGAACGACGTAAGGGCGCATTGCGCGTTGCGATCGCCACTCAGGACATGCAGGACCTCAACGCCCATTTCGGGTCGGCCAGGCGCTTTGCTGTCTACGACGTGACGCGCGAGGAATGGAATCTCGTAGAAGCCGTGGCCTTCGATGACGTGTCCGATGAAAGCGGGGAGCATCGGGCCGAGCGCGATGATCGCATCACGCCAAAGGTGGATGCGCTCAAGGGCTGTCAGATCCTGTTTTGTCTGGCAATTGGCGGCCCTTCGGCAGCCAAGCTTGTCGCGGCAAAAATCCACCCGATCAAAGTGGCGGAGCCCCAATCGATCCCACAGGTGCTCTTGCGCACGCAGATGATGCTCAGGACGTGTCCTCCGCCTTGGCTGCGCAAGGTGCTGGCGCGAGCGGGCATTGCCGAAAAGAAACCGTCCTTCGAGGACGAGGACTGAAAAGAGGAGGACGCCAATGCCTGACCCCGCAATCCCCCCAGCTGTCGCCGAAGACGAGGCGGCTCTTTGCACCCCGTTCGTCAAATGCCTCGTGCGGCTGATCCGTTCTCAGGATTCCTATGGCTCGTGGGAACGCAAAGCGGACGCTGAGCTGCTGGGCGACTTCATCATTACCAAGGAACAGCGCCGAGGGATCCCAATCATCGGAGATCCCGATCCCGACGTGCTGTGGAGGCTCGACAAGTACTACGCCGCCATCGGGCTTGCGATCGAGGAGCGCTGCGGCCTTATGGCATCGCCGATGATCCAGGTGAGCCATGAGGGTTTTGGTCGGGTGCTTTTCACGACCGGACGGCTGGTCGTTTTGTCCAAAACGCTGCGCGATGTCCACCGGTTTGGCTTCGAGACGCTCCTGAAGCTCGCCACGGCCGGTACGAAGCTGGTCGACGATGCGATTTCAGTCATCGAAACCTTTCCCCACGTGGCGCTGGCATGATGGGCGCGATTTTCGAGAAAGGCCATCATGACGGACCCGAGAAACTATGTTGGCCAGTCCCCTCGATCCAGGGACTCGAGGCCGACCAGGTTGTTGGGGTATCGCCGATGAAGAAGCCGCTGGTCCTGATCTGCTCGCAAGATGCCGAGTTCTATCTGCTCTACAGCCACATACTGGAGGTTGACGGTTTCAGCAGTGAGACGGCAGACGGCGCGAAGGCTGCGCTGGCCTTGGCCGAACAACGGGAGCTTCAGGCCGTAGTGCTGGATTGCGACCCAGCCAGCATAAACGGGTCCGCAATTTGCGCCCACCTCAAGCGGGAACCGCGCACCACCGACCTGCCTATCATCGCCCTGATCGCGCCTGGCGCCGAGCACCAGCACCTCGATCTCTTGAAGGCAGGCGTTGAGAGCTTTGTGCGGCCGGTGGCTCCGGCCAAGCTGCTCGACTGCCTGCGGGCGAGGCTCGGGCTGACCAAGCGTGGTCCGAACGGGGTTGAAAACGACAGTTGGATTTGTTGTGGAGGCCTGGAGATGAAGCTCGATGCCCATCGGGTTCGCGGTAATGGCCACGACATCCATCTCGGACGGATCGATTTCAACGTGCTGCGGCTTATGATTGAGGCCCCCGGCAAGGTCTTCAGCCGGGACGAGCTTATCGGGGCGGCCTGGCTGCCCAACATTCATGTCGGTGCACGCACCGTCGATGTCCATATCAGCCGAATCAGGAGGGCGCTGAAAACGGCCTTGCCCGGCAGCGTCATTCGCACCGTCAGGTCGGCCGGCTACTCGCTCGAGAAGCCGGACGACTGAAATCGGTGATCGAACGTGGTGCCGCTCTCTCTTCCTCCTGAGAGCGGTGTTGCCGCTTTGAGGCGCTCCTAACGAAGACCAGGAGAAGCAGGCAAATGGAATTTAAAAGCATATTCAGTGTGACGGGTGCTGATCATTCTGATGAGGACCTCACAACAGCTGCCGGACTGTGTGCCGAGGTCGGCGCGCACCTATCGGTACTCATTATACCGCCTCCATTGCTCTTGATGTCGTCTCCGCCCCCCGAATGGAATACAGGACGTGCACAGGCAATTGCAGTACCGAACTATCGATTTCAGCAAATCGAGAAATTTTCACAGGACGTGACCAGAATGGAAAGACGGTCCGCGGATATCCTCAAAAGGCTGAAAGCTATGTCGCTTTCCTGTGACGTTGACACCGACTATTGCGATCCGGCTAGCCTCGGTGAAGTGGCACGACAGCGGGCGCTCTGCGCTGACCTGACGATCGTTGGAGGAGACCTCCTCAACGATGAGACTCTCGGACCTCCTGTTGTCAACGGCTGCTTGTTCGATAGCGGAAAGCCGGTGCTCATCGTGCCGAAGGGCGTTAAGGCGACGCTGTCGCCTCGACGCGTGCTGGTCGGCTGGGATTCGCGTGTAGAGGCCTCGCGTGCGGTTCGGGAAGCTCTTAGTATCCTATCCGCTGCCAAGGAAGTCTGTGTCGCTATGGTCGATCCAAAGGCGCAAAACAACGGGAAAGGCGCGCAGTCTGGAGCTGACATCGCTGCCTATCTTACTCGGCACGGTGCTCGGGTCTCCGTTGACCTGCTTAAGAGCGCCGGCAAATCGGCGGGCACAGTGCTGACCCAGCACGCGAACGACATCTGTGCTGACATGATGGTTATGGGTGCTTATGGCAGCCGTGGGCTGCGTGAGCGGATTTTCGGCGGTCCGCCGAGCTGGAGCTTTGGGAAGACCACATTGCCGCTGTTTTTGGCTCGCTGATCAGCTCCGTAGGAACACCGATCAGGTCGTAGGACCGCCAACCAGTCCGAAGTCGTCGTCGGTTACCGGTCGGATTGCGGAGACATGGCTGGATCCGCGAACATCTTGCGACGCTTGTCAGAGCCAAACCGGACGCCTCGACTGCTTCACGACGCTCTCGTGAACCAACTCGTGCGAGATCGTCCGCAACGGGCAGTAAAGACGAACGGCTGCAGCAGACCGCAGCCAAGCCACAGGGCGGGTGTACCAGGAGACCCCGCCTCGTGCGCGAACCCTGTTGGAAGGCCCCTTATCAGTACCCGGACGCGCGTCAAATCGGCGGCTGTCCCTGTCAGCCTGCGGTGTGCAAGGGCCGCTGCCGCGGAGCTTCCCCTGCCCGATCGTCGGGCGTGCGACAATGTCGGATTCCAGACGAGCTGGAACTGCGCGAACTCGTTGGTTTGACAGGTCTTTATCCGGCACGCCGCATGCATGGGAGTCTCCGAAAGCATTAAGAGCCGTTATCCATGGTTACGCCCCTCGAAAGAAAGAGCCGCTTCCGTCGTGGCAGGGAAACAGCCACTCCTGGGGTGGAGGCCGGCGCTAGAAGCCGCCGTAAGATCCGGAAGAGCCGCGCGACAGCATCACACACTTTCCTTCTGCTCTTGGGTTCGGATCACGCCGCGCCGCTGTCGATGCCGCCGACATTGAGCCCAAGACCTGGAAGGCGGCACACGCTTTTGCTGTCCTCTCAGTCGGGACCGCGGCTCAAGCATGCCTGTGAGGTTCGCATTGCTCAATGCCCGGCAATCGACGTCAACATGCCGCTGAGTTGGAAAACACTCCTAGAGGAGTAAGGATAAGTGGACCTCTTTTGTATTGGTGTGGGTGCTGGACCATCTAATTTGAGCCTTGCGTGTCAGATACAGGAAGAGATTGCGCAAGGGGCACTGTTCCTGGACCGGGAGGTCGATTTCCGAGGACATCCAGGCAGCGCTTTCGATTGCGCGGAGCTCCAGGTCGGCCACTTCCAGGATCTGGTTACTCTGGTCAATCCGCGATCAGCCTACACATTCGTAAACTACCTCCACGAGAACGGGCGTCTTTACAATTTCCTCAATGCGCAATTTCACGGGGTGCTTAGAGCCGAGTTCGCCCAATATCTCAACTGGGCGTTCCAGAAGAATCCGCTTGTCCGTGGCGGCGAGGCCGTTCGCGAAATCCGCTTTGACGGCGAGTTTCGCGTGCGGACGGACAACGCGGTCCTTGATGCAAGAAACCTCGTCATCGACATAGGCAAGCAGGCGCAAATTCCGCCTCAGTTTCATGGCTGGACTGGACCCAACCTGTTCCACTCATCTGAGTTGGCCCACATCAATCCTGAGGTGCAAAAAAAGCATGTCTGCGTTGTTGGCGGCGGACAGTCGGGAGCCGAGCTGCTACTGCACCTTGTCGGCCGGCCGAAAGAACGGCGGCCCGCGGCGATCACATGGGTCTTGACGCGCGAGATGCCTTTCGACGACCACGCGTTCACAAACGGGCTGTTCACGCCATGCTTCTCGGATCGTTTTGCTGCGATGAGCGAGGTGCATCGACAGCTGTTCCTGCGGCGTTTCGCGCTTGCCTCCGAGGGCATTTCAGAAAGCAAGTTGCGCGCGGTCTATCAGGCGCTCTACCACCACGCCTTTCTCGAGCCACACCAATGCGAGATCACATTGCGGCCAAGTTGCAACGTGTCGCGCTGCATCAATGCCGGAGCAGGGCACAGGCTCACGCTGCAACGCGGCTTGGACAACATCGGAGAAGTAACCGCCGATATCGTCATCCTGGCCACCGGGTACGAGAAACCGCTGCCGGGTTTCCTAGAACCGATCGCAGATCGCCTCGAACAGATCGGCAATGAGCTCGCCATCGGCGAGGATTTTTCGGTGTACTGGGACGGACCGCGAGACCGACGCCTTTTCGTTCAGAACGCCTGCCTTGGACAGCGCGGGCTGGCTGATCCGAACTTTGGGCTGCTGGCCTGGCGAGCGCGCCGCATCCTTGACAGCCTTCTGCGGCGCGCGCCATGCGCCAATCCCGAGCATCTAGGGTTCATCAACCGTCCCTTGACGGAGTGCTGGCCCGACCTCGGAGTCGAACAAATGGGCAGCGGGATATGATTCGTCGATATTGATGATCGGCGGTGGCATTCAGGAAAGATTTCCGCCTCTGGCGGCAAAAGCGGGACGAGCAATATTCCTACGGCGTCAGATCGCTCTGCTCGCGCTTGAGCAAGGTAGCGTCGCGCGACTCCTGCTTGGCGTGAAACAGCAAAGGGCATTCAATCACGATGCAGCTTTACGTGCTGTCGGGCTCAACGCCACGTGGATCGAGCCCAACGCCGCCGTTGGCAACCGCGACGCGAATTATGACGCCGGGCCACATGCGGCGGTGGCTGCAAGGGTACCGAGCCTCTCCCGCACTTTCGACCCCATCGCCGAAGTGCGACTACTCCAGGACGCCGAAGCCGGTCTTATCGCCAGCGGGCCAGCCAAACTCTCACCTTCCTAAACGGCAGCCGCTAAGGTGAGCCGTCGAAAGCCGACATTCAGGTTAACGTCAGCTGGCCGTGTTAGGGCTCGCTTATTCAAGGCGGTACCGGCGCTTGCCGAAGCTAAGAAGGGTTGGCATGCCCTTTGCCGTGCTTGATGTGCGGCAACACGGTGAGAGCTCCGCTGAAGCAAGCGAGAGGGAGCAATGCCCTCGAGACCGTGTCCGATTTTGACTGGAAAATATTCCGCGACAAAAGAGACGAAAGGTGTGGAATGACTTTGGACACCAAGATGGAACTGCGTATGGGGTCCCCGGCTCCTGCGCTGAAAGTGGAGAACTGGCTGCGTGGCGAGCCCCTCACGAGCCTTCGGCCCGGCAAGGTCTACCTCGTTGAGTTTTGGGCGACTTGGTGCGGACCATGTGTCGACGCCATGCCCCATTTGATCGAACTGCAGGAGAAATATGAAGGCAGCGGATTTGAGGCGGTCGGAGTTGCCGCCTGCGAACAGGGTCCTACCGCAGACGAGGCGCGGACCAACGTGGATGCCTGGCTGACCGAGGAGTTCCCGAATCTGAATTATCGTATCGGGTTCGATTACATTGGCGAAATGAACAAGCTCTGGATGGATCCCAGCTCTTCGTTCGGGATTCCCACCTCGTTCGTGGTCGACCGCGACGGCCACATCGCTTATATCGGCCACCCGGCACCTCTCGATGACGTTTTGCCGAAAGTCCTTAACGGCAGCTGGCGCAGCAGCTATGAAGCGAAAGCCGTCGATGCAAAGCGAATCTCGCGTGTGCGCGAATCGTCGCTGAGTCAGCCGATATACGCCAAACTTGGGCCGGCGATGCAGGACGAGGATTGGGCAGCGGCACTATTGGCCATCGAAGAAGGCCTCGCCGTGATGCCAGACTCTTTTGATTTTCGGCGGGTTCATGCGGATATTCTGCTTCACAAGCTGCGCGACATCAAAACCGGCTTGCCGCTTATGCGAGAATTGGTCGAGGACGCGATCGACAAAACGTCCGACGCGGTGTCGTGGATGGCCTTGGCCCTCAACCAACTCTTCGATCCCACGATGGACAATTCCCATCTTCCGCATGATGATCGCTTTGCGATGGGCAAGGAGCTCTCCGAACAGATCCTGGAACTTAATCCTCCGCAAGGCGATGGAGACTTTAAATTCGGGTGTTACTTTCCGGTCGCTCAGTATTATTACGAGAGCGGCAACAAGGACCGGGCGATCGAGTTGATCGAGGTGGCAATCAAATCGCTGGACCATTCGGAGCCAGTGCCGGACCAAACCAAACAGCGCTACCTCACCTCGTTGCTCCAAGCCCTGGCCAACTACACGGGTGAGCCTGCCTGTCACGCGGATCTTTGTGTGGCTCCGCAAAAGAAGGCACCCGAAACTCAAAACGAAGTCACTTCCTGAGCAAGAATCGCGAAGGGACTGACAATTGGAATTGAACACTGGCCAATCCGCCCGCCCAGGCGCACTTCGCAGCAATAACGTCGATGCCGCAAAAGTGCGCGGCTTGCGGCAGGTGGAATTTCCATTGCGTTTACCTCGGGTCGAACCGCGGCGCAGGCGTTCGCGCCGCGGTGAAAGGTCTCGCATTGGTGGACGTGCTCGAGGTCGGCCACGGGACACTGTTGCGTGGGATCGGCTCGCCCAAGCCATTCCCCGCCCACGCAAGCGCCCGAACCACACATCGCAGAAAAAGAGATCGTCCTTCAAGAGGAGTACTGAAATTGGGGAAAAGCGAAATTCCTCATGAACCGGTTGGCCCTGCTGTCAACAATGACGACGAGGCCCTTGCTTCCCCGTTCGTCAAATGCCTCCTGCGGCTCATTCGTACTCAGGATTCCTTCGGCTTATGGGAAGGCCATTCGGATGCCGAGCTGCTGGCCGAGTTCATCATCACCAAGCAACAGCAACGTGCGGTACCCTTTGGCGGCGATCCCGATCCTGACGCGCTGTGGAGGCTCGACATGTTTACACCGCCGTAGCGCTTGCGATCGAGGAGCGCTCCGGCGTGTCGACGTCGCCAATAATTGGAATGAAACCCCTGGGGGCTTCCGGCGGTTGGGCGTTCTGTCGAGACGTCCACCGGTTCGGCTTCGAGACTTTCCGCAAACTTGCTGAGGCCGGTACGAAACTGGTCGACGATGCGACTGCAGCCATTGAAGCCTAGCCCGAGATGGAGCGCATCAACAAAACCATTGTTCCAGGAAGGATCTATGTCAGACCTAGATAAGATGAGGAAGAAAGTCCGAAAGCTCCAGTTGCGTGCAGCTATTGCCAAGATGGCATTGCAGGACCTTGTCGAGGGTCTGCCGGGCAAGTGGGCCGACATACAGGAAGTCGCCGAGAAAACCCAAGCCGTTTATGCCGAGTTGGATGTTGCCAAGAGAGAACTCGCTTCAATGAAGAATTTAGGATGATGCGCACATTCACCACCCGTGACGGCTCCATTTGGATGCCGTCGTACCTGACCTCCATCGATAGCAAGACCTGCATCGGCTGCTGCCGTTGTTTCAAGGTCTGCTCGCGCGATGTCATGCATCTTCACGGCGTTGATGATGCGGGTGAAATCCTCGGCCCCTGCGATGACGAGGACGACGATTTCGACGGCAAGCTCAATCGCATGATCATGGTTGTCGATGATGCCGGCCGCTGCATAGGCTGCGGAGCCTGCGGCCGCGTCTGCCCCAAGAACTGCCAGACGCATGTTCCGGCCGACGAGCTCGCAACATGATCTGGCGAAAACCAGGGGAGCGGCGTGCACTTCATCTTTTTGTCGGCTCGTGGGGCTGGTCCTGTGCAGCAATGCGTCGATGGTTTACTTCGCTTTGGATTCGCTCCGTGTGGCAGTCGTCACGACGCTGGCCTGTTCGCTGCTGCTTCAGGCCGGCTACTTCGGCCGCGTGCTCTTTCTGATCTGGCAGTCCTCTAGCCGCGCTCGTGGAACTCGCCACAGGGGCCAGCATGCCGATGGTTACAGGAAAGCTCGGGTACCAGTCGTCTGACTCTGATCAACTGCGGAATGCAATTTTCAGCTGTGTCCCGGCTTGGTCGAATGCCCAGCATGTGCTGCTGCTTTGATGCGCGGATGACAGGATCAGTGCTCAGACCCACACCAATTTTGGTCACCCTCTGATGACTGAGCTGATCGTATAGGGAATCTGTGTTCGGCTAACACGCGACCATACCCCTGGGCTGACCGGTGCGTAGCAGGTTCAGGTACTTTTTTGCTGGAGATAGCATGCTGGAAAAATTCGAACGTTATCCGCTCACCTTTGGACCCACGCCGATCGAGAGGCTCGACCGCCTCGGCAAGCATCTGGGCGACAAGGTGGAAATCTACGTCAAACGCGAGGACTGCAACTCCGGTCTCGCGTTCGGCGGAAACAAGCTGCGCAAGCTCGAATACATTGTGCCCGACGCGATCGCGTCAGATGCCGATACGCTCGTCACAATCGGTGGCGTGCAGTCCAACCATACGCGCATGGTCGCTGCGGTCGCCGCCAAGATCGGCATGAAATGCCTCCTGGTCCAGGAGAGCTGGGTCCCACATGATGATGCTGTCTACGACCGGGTCGGCAATATCCTCTTGAGCCGCATCATGGGGGCAGAGGTGCGCCTGGTTGACGAGGGCTTTGACATCGGCATCCGCCGCAGCTGGGAAAAGGCACTTTATGAAGTCAAGGCAAGGGGCGGCAGGCCATATGCGATACCTGCCGGCGCCTCTGTCCACAAATACGGCGGCCTGGGCTATGTGGGGTTCGCTGAGGAGGTGCGTGCCCAGGAAGAGCAGCTTGGGTTTGCCTTCGACTATATCGTCGTCTGTACGGTGACTGGTTCAACCCACGGCGGCATGCTCGTCGGGTTCGCCAAGGATGGTCGACAGCGCAACGTGATCGGTATCGATGCCTCCGCCATGCCCGCCAAGACCAAGGCGCAGGTGCTTGGCATCGCCCAAAATACAGCGAAGCTCGTCCACCTCGGAGCGGAAATTGTCGAGGCAGACGTGGTGTTGTTCATGGACTACGCGTACCCGGGTTATGGCGTTCCATCGGAGGAAACCAAAGAGGCAATCCGTTTGTGCGCGCGGCTCGAGGGCATGATTACGGACCCCGTTTACGAGGGCAAATCGATGCAAGGGATGATCGACCTCGTCCAGAGGGGCTTCTTTCCACAGGGATCGAGGGTCCTCTACGCACATCTAGGCGGCGCACCGGCGATCAACGGGTACGGCTACACCTTTCGCAACGGCTGACGTTCGGCAGTCTGCGATTCCGCGGTCGCGCTCGAACGTGGGTAGGTAGCGTCGTTCGAGCGCTTGGCTGGAGAAGTGGAGGCAGCGACGGGCATCCACTAATTGGTACCATTACGTGCTGTCGGTGCTCAACGCCACGCGCATTGAGCGCATGCCGCCGTTGGCAACCGCGAGGCGAATTTTGACTCCGGGGCAAGAATCCACACGCGGCGGTGGCGGCACGAGGACCAAGCCGGCGAGTTCGCGCTTTCGAACTGGCGCCAAACTGCCACTGCTCGAGGGCCGAGGCCAGTCTAATCACAGGCGAGCCGTCCAAGCTCTCAAGAGTGATAGGGCGAAACCCGACAGCGGCAGAAGACATGTCGGGTTCACGACAATCGGCCGCATTTGGCCTCGTGGAGAATTTCAAAGCATTTCCCGCCGCTTACCGGAGCTGAGGGAATTGGCACCTCCGTTGCAGCTTGATGTGCGGCAACACGGTGAGAGCTTCGCTGAAGCAAGCCAGAGGGAGCGATGCCCTCGAGACCGTGTCCGATTTTGACTGGAAAATATTCCGCGACAAAAGAGACGAAAGGTGTGGAATGACTTTGGACACCAAGATGGAACTGCGTATGGG
>NZ_RZPL01000700.1:0-2932 GCF_004022805.1 Mesorhizobium sp. M7A.F.Ca.CA.002.04.1.1
GCTCAACGCGGCGTCGTCAGGCACTGCGCCGAACAGCCAGCCCCCGATGACGTTGGCGGCCGATGCGTCCGAAGCCCCCGATGTCAGCGACAGAAAAACGGCAGCCGCGAGCCCCAGGCACAGCAGAAGGATGACGATGCGGGCGCGGCCCGACCGGTCGCCTTCGGATACGCTTGCCATCACCGGGCCGGCGATCGATTGATCGACCATGATCTGCCTGCTCAGTCCGTGACCTGCCCGCCATAAAGCGAGACAGCGAGGTCGTGGATGGCATCAGCCGTGCGCGGCCCGAAGCCGAGCAGATAGGCGCCGTCGATGCGGATCAGCTTGTGCGCCGTTCCGGCCGGCGTGGAGGCGATCGACGGATTGACGAACAGTTCGTCGTCCGAAACCGGAGGCCCGGCATTGCTCATCATCAGGATCACGTCAGGCCTGGCGGTTATGATCGCCTCGTCGGACATCTGCTTGTAGCCGGAAAAGCCCTCGACCGCGTTGACGCCGCCGGCCAGCTTGACCATGCCGTCGGCGGCGGTCTCGCTGCCGGCCGCCAGAATCTTGCCACCCTGTATCGACAGCACGAACAGGATGCGCTTGCGCTCCTTGATCGAAGCCGTCTGCTTCTCGGCGGCCGTGAGCTTGGCATCGAGCTCCTTGGCCAGCACCTCGGCCTTGGCGTCGACGCCGAGCGCCTTGCCGACGATGCGGACCTTCTCGAGAATGCCTTCGTGGCTGTAGTGCTCGGGCACCTCGATGAACGGCACGCTCGTCTTCTTCAAGACATCGACTGCTTCCTTGGGGCCGCTGCCATGCAGCGCCAGGATGCCGGTCGGGTCGACCGACAGCACACCCTCCGGCGACAGCGCGCGCATATAGCCGACATCGGGCAGCTCAAGCGCCGCCTTTGGGAACCGGCTGGTGGAATCGCGTGCCACCAGATGCTTTTCCTGGCCGAGAGCATAGACGATCTCGGTGATCGAGCCGCCAATGGCCACGATCTTTGAAGGATCGGCAAACACGGCCGTGCCTTCCGCGGCGCTGGCGGGTTGCAGTGCGATAACAGCCATGGAGAGACCGATCACCGGCCCCAAAATAGATCCGCGCACAGCCGACAATCTTGGGAAAACACTCATAGCATTTTTTCTCAGGCTGCAGTCGGGCTTGGGATGCGCGGCAGGTTTTCCGCCAGGAAGCGCCAGTCGTCTCGCTCGCTTTCGCCTTCATGACGCTTGCCGAAGAACTGGATGATCATCTTGCCGTCGGCGTCATAGACCTCGAGCGAGGTGACATGACCGTCCTTGGTCGGCTTGCGCACGGCCCAGACCTCGTGGATGTGGTCGGTGCGCAGATGCAGGTGGAAGGTTTCGTCCAGCACGTTGATCCATGGTCCCATCGGCTTGATCGACTTGATCGGACCGGAATGGATCTGGATGCAGCCGCGGTTTCCCACAAAGCACATGATCGGCATCTCGCCCTCCGCGGCATGATGAAACATGGCCCGGACCGCCTCATTGTCGAGCTGCCAGGCATAGTCCTGCCCAACCAGGCGCACCGCCTGCCGGCGGCTTAGTTTCAGCGTCTTCAGCATACCAAAGAACTGGTGCACGTCGGTCAGCCGGCTCCAGCGGTCACGCAGATCGTCGAGATTGGCGGCCGCTTCGTCGCCATGGATCTCGTCATCGGGGAGTGGCCCCGAGATGTCGACCGTCGGTTCCTGGTTGGACGATTCGAGCGCGGCGACCAGCTTCTGATAGGCATAGAGGCTGGAGGCCGGCCGCAGATGCACCTTGTGCACGGCCTCGCCTGCCGCATCGAAGAACTGGAGGCTGCGGCGGATTTCGTCGCCGTCGCGCTTCTCGATGGCAAAGCCGTGCGCCCAGACCTTCGGGAAGATGCGCAAGTCGATGTTTTCGCCAAGCACCATGGCATTGTGGGTGCCGGTGACGACCTTGTCATAGACGCCGATCTTCTCGTGCACCGCGCTGTCATTGCGGGTCAGCGCCATGACCTCGCCGACGGCCTCGAGGCCGGTCAGAAGATCGTTGACGCGCGGCTCGATGCGGACGACGCCGTCGCCGCAATGCGCCGCGACCAGTTCGGCTTCCGAAATGCCGAGATGGGCAGCCAGATCACGCTCGCGCGTCTTCGGATTGTCTGTCCGTGCCCGCCGGATTTCATGCGGGGCGGGTTTTACGCGCTGATCCATGTCTCGGTCCCTGTTGCCTTGTCTTACTTGTTGAGAATGAGCTTGCCCTGGCGGGTGATTTTCAGCCGGTAGAGTGCACCGTGATGCTCGATGCCTATCTCGTGCTCGCCCTGGAACAGGGTGTTGCTGGAAAGGGTTCGTACCGCCAGCGGAACCCGGTCGAAATGGGGGGAGGCATCGTCGGGACGGCGGACGCGATAGCGAAAATCGTTGGGATTGTGGGTGTTCATCTGGATGGATCCCTTTCCTGTGCCGGGCGTCTGGCTAGGCGTTGCGTAATCCGATTCATTTCTTGACTTGAATAATCATGTTTACTAGTCAGTGCAATACCGGATTAAATGAGTCAACATTTAAGACGTCGGCGACGATCAAAAATGCCAGCCAGCCCCGGGCCAGCCAGCATGAAACCTGGACTTTGGAGTTGGGGCATGGGGTTTGTGACTTGGGAATGGCGCGGCCGGTCGGCGGCGAACGGCGCGGCGGCATTGCTGGCAAGCGTGGCGGCGATTGCCTTATCGGCGCAACTGGCCAACGCCCAGCAGGCGGCGCAGACGACAGATCAAACGAAGAAGGCTGAAGAGGAAAAGGCAGCACCAGCGGGAGCAACGCTGCTCGACAAGATCCTCGTCATCAGCCGCACCGGCGAGACGGCGATCGAATCGCTGGCATCGGCCAGCCATATCGGCCAGGAACAGCTCGACCGCCGCATGGCGACGACGCCCAATGAGA
>NZ_RZPL01000701.1:0-2932 GCF_004022805.1 Mesorhizobium sp. M7A.F.Ca.CA.002.04.1.1
GCTTGGTCGCCTGCTCGATATCCGAAGAAGCTCCGGAGGTGATGTTCTCCTTGCCGAACTTGAACTCCTCGGCGACACGGCCGCCCATCATGATGGCGAGCCGCGAGATCATGTATTTGTAGCTCATCGAATAGCGGTCGCCTTCGGGCAACTGCATGACCATGCCGAGTGCACGGCCGCGCGGGATGATGGTGGCCTTGTGCAGCGGATCGGCCGACGGCACGTTGAGCGCGAGGATGGCGTGGCCGGCCTCATGGTAGGCGGTCAGTTCCTTCTCGGCCTGCGTCATGGCCGACGAGCGGCGCTCGGCGCCCATCATGATCTTGTCCTTAGCGTCCTCGAATTCAGCCATGGTGACGAGGCGCTTGTTGCGTCGTGCCGCCATCAGCGCGGATTCGTTGACGAGGTTCATCAGGTCGGCGCCGGAGAAGCCAGGCGTGCCGCGCGCGATCACCTTGAGGTCGACGTTGGGCGCCAGCGGCACGTTGCGCACATGCACCTTGAGGATCTTCTCGCGGCCGACGATGTCAGGGTTCGGCACCACGACCTGGCGGTCGAAGCGGCCTGGCCTGAGCAGTGCCGGATCGAGCACGTCGGGCCGGTTGGTGGCAGCGATCAGGATGATGCTTTCGTTGGATTCGAAACCGTCCATCTCGACCAGCAGCTGGTTCAGCGTCTGCTCGCGTTCGTCATTGCCGCCGCCGAGGCCGGCGCCGCGATGACGGCCGACTGCGTCGATTTCGTCAATGAAGATGATGCAGGGCGCGTTCTTCTTGGCCTGGTCGAACATGTCGCGGACGCGGCTTGCACCGACGCCGACGAACATCTCGACGAAGTCAGAACCGGAAATGGTGAAGAACGGCACATTGGCTTCGCCGGCAACCGAGCGCGCGAGCAGCGTCTTGCCGGTTCCCGGAGGGCCGACGAGCAGCACGCCGCGCGGAATCTTGCCGCCGAGCCGCTGGAACTTCTGCGGATCGCGCAGGAACTCGACGATCTCTTCCAGATCTTCCTTGGCTTCGTCGACGCCGGCAACGTCCTGGAAAGTGACGCGGCCATGCGCTTCGGTGAGCAGCTTGGCCTTCGATTTGCCGAAGCCCATCGCGCGGCCGGAGCCGGACTGCATCTGGCGCATGAAGAATATCCAGACGCCGAGGATGAGGATCATCGGCAGCCAGGAGATCAAATAGCCGAACAGCGAATTGGAACCGTCCGTTTCAGGCCGTGCATTGATGGTGACGTTCTTGTCCTGCAGCCGCGAGACCAGCGAAGGATCGCCGGGCGAATAGGTCTGGAAACCGCTGGAATTGTCGGTGTAGGTGCCGCTGATACGAGCGCCAGCAATGGTCACCGTCTTGACCCGCCCCGCCGCGACATCCTGCAGGAACTGCGAATAAGGCACATCGCTGGAAGCCCCTCGCGTCTGCGGCGTCTGGAACAAATTGAACAGGGCTATGAGCAGGACCGCTATGATCGCCCAGAGCGCGAGGTTGCGATAGTTCGGATTCATCAATTGTCCCGTTGGCGTCCGCGAGGCGGACACGCGTCATGAGAGGAAACTTGCGCCTAACATAGGGAGAGCGTCCCCCCTTGCCAAGCAGAACAGCACGTCTGGGTTAAGCTTTCGCGCAACCCTCAGCCGGCACTGTGGCCGCTGAAAGGCAAGGGCGGGACCGGGGCCGCGCCAATCAGCCCGGCGACGGCCCGCGCCAGCGCTAGGTCGAAGGATGGCAGGAAGCGGCCGAAGGGGGCAACGACCGGCCGCACTTCCACCGTCGCGGACTTCAGTCCATATCCAGGCAAACCAAGGCATTCACCGGCCTGCCACACCGCCGGTTCGGCCGCGAGCGCGGCGCGCATCAGGCTCGACGGGGTTTTTCCTTCACCCGTCGCGAGCCGTTTCGCCGCTGCCGTGCCTAACGGGGCAATCAACAATGCGCTGCTGCTGTCGTTCAATGTGATGTGCCGGCGGCCGTCCCACAGGGTGCTGCCGGTGGCGGCAGCGGCGGCGGGCAGTCCGCGCGCCTCGCGGCGCAGGAATATGCCGGAGCGCCGGGAATCGACAACCGTCCGCGACAATGTGGCGCAAAGAAATCCAGCCCTCAGCCGACCGAACAGAGCCTCGCTGCGGGCCTGATCCGGCAGGAAGGCAATCCCGCCGGTCGTGGCCAGAAGGATGCGCAACGCATAGACGGCCGCCTGCTCGTCACCGGAGGAGAGCAGGCACGGGTCGAGGCGGATGAGGCCGATGGCTGGCTGGCTGGCGAAGCCATCGATCAAACCGGCTGCGCTGGCGCCAAGCTGCCTGCGCTCGAGGGCGGCCTGGCCCGCGAGCATCAACATGCCCTTCACATGCTCGACACTCTCGCCGGCAAGTGCGGCCCGCACACGCGGCCGCTCGAAAGCCGCGTCGTCATTGGTCGGATCGTCAGCCCAGCCGACATTTTGACGGCGCAGGACGTCGCGCAATGCCGCGCGCCGCACGCCGAGGAGCGGCCGCACGATCCAAATGCGCCAGTCATAGAGGGTGGCCGGCGCCATGCCGGCAAGTCCCCGGCCGGCCATGCCGGCATGGCCTTGGCCCTCGTCCCGCGCGTGCCGCATCAGCACCGTTTCCGCCTGGTCGTCGGCGGTATGGCCGGTGAGGATCATGCCGATGCCTTCCGCTTGTGCCGCCTCGGCTAGCAGCCGGTAGCGCGCCTCGCGAGCGGCGGCGGGCAGACCGGTCGATGGCTTTGGACCCGACCATGTCAGGATGCGGTGTGAAATTCCGAGCCTGGCGCACAGCTTCGCCACTGTTTGCGCTTCCGCAGCCGAACCGGACCGCAAACCGTGGTCGATCGTCACCGCCAGCAGCCTGGTTGCCGGCGCCCGACGTTCGAGATGGTGTTTGAGAAGAAGTAGCAGGGCGGTCGAGTCGCTGCCGCCGGAC
>NZ_RZPL01000702.1:0-2916 GCF_004022805.1 Mesorhizobium sp. M7A.F.Ca.CA.002.04.1.1
GATCTGGGCAGGCCGAACTTTGCCGCATAGCTGGTGCCGGCGACGGGAAATATCTCCTCGTCAGCCAGCGGCAACGAATGATAGTCCGGCCAGTCCCGCGGCGCGCCGCCGCGCACGCCGAGCGGAATGCCTTCCGCGATGATGTCGAGGTCGCGGTCGGCGGTCTGGATACGCAGGTCAATGCCCGGCAGCTCGTCACGGAACTGCTGCAGGCGCGGCATCATCCAGAACGAACCGAACGCGGTCGAGGCGGCCAGCGTGACATGACCGCCGGTCGCCTGCAGGCGCAGATCCTCCGCCGATTTGCGGATGTGCGAAAGGCCGAGCGAGACGTCGGCATGGAAGCGCTCGCCGGCCTCGGTCAGGAGCACCTGGCGGTGGCGGCGCTGGAACAGCTTGGCGCCGAGCTGTTCTTCCAGTCCGCGCACGGCATAGGAGACGGCGGCCTGCGTCATGCCCAGCTCGCGCCCGGCGGCGGTGAAGCTCGACAGCCGCCCGGCCGCCTCGAAGACGATCAGGCTGCCGGCCGAAGGCAGAAGGTGGCGCAAGCTTCGCATAAGCTGAGCTTATACAAGAGATCAGGATTTTCCAGCGTCACATCACCATTTTGTCGCGCTAGGCTCCTTCATGAGTGGAATGGAGTTGCCATGAACGCACCGGCCCCCGAAGTGACCGAACATGCCAACCGCCGCAGTGGCGGCCGCCTGGGGCGCAAGGCCCTGCGCGGAGCTCCCGTAACGTCGTTCCCGACGCTGGTCCGCCAGATCCCCGTCTACCAGATGGTCCCCGATGAGGCGGTCGAACTGATCCACGAGGAGTCGCTCTTGATCCTCGAAGAGGTGGGCTGCGAGTTCCGCGACGACGAGGCGATCGCACTGTGGAAGGCGGCGGGCGCGGATGTCTCGGAAACCCGTGTGCGGATCGACCGGGCCCTGCTGATGGAACTGGTGTCGAAGGTCCCGTCGGAGTTCACGCTCAATGCGAGGAATCCGCAGCGCACGGTGCGGGTGGGCGGCAACAACACCATCTTCGTGCCGATGTATGGCGCGCCCTATGTTCGCGATCTCGACAACAACAGGCGTTACGGCACGCTCGCCGACCTCAACAATTTCCACAAACTCGCCTACATGGCGCCGGCGCTGCATTCATCGAGTTCGGTCATTTGCGAGCCGATGGAAATCGCGGTACCGAAGCGTCACCTCCACATCATCCATTCCGCGCTTAAGCATTCCGACAAGCCGTTCATGGGCATCGTCACGTCCAAGGAGCGGGCGGAAGACACGATGGCGATGGCAGGCATCGTGTTCGGAGAGGATTACGTCCGCGACAATCCTGTCCTGGTGTCGATCACCAACTGCAATTCGCCGCTGGTGTGGGACGCCACCATGCTGGACGCGATGAAGGTCTATGCGCGAAGCAACCAGCCGCTGATCCTCGCACCCTTTGCACTGTGCGGCGCCTCGACTTCGGCGTCCGCCGTGGGCGCTGTGGCACAGGTCAATGCGGAAGCGCTGGCGGGCGTCGCCTTCACGCAACTGCTGCGCCCAGGCTCGCCGCAGATCTACGGACAGTTCATGGTCACGGTGGACATGAAGACCGGTGCTCCGATGGGCGGCACGCCCGAGGCGGCGCAGATGATGTATCTGATGGGAGCGCTGGCACGGAAATACCGGCTGCCGTGGCGCACCTCCGGCTTCCATGTCGGGTCGAAGCTCAACGACGCCCAGGCTGGTTACGAGGCGAACATGCTGATGCATGCCGCCATCCTCGCCGGCGCCAACTACATCTGGCACTCCGCCGGATGGCTCGAGGCCGGCCTGACCTGCGGCTATTCGAAATTCGCCACCGACTGCGAACAGCTCATCGGCTGGTACAAATATGCCGGCGGCCTGCCGTTCGACGATTTCAAGGAAGCCATGGCGGCAATCCGCGAGGTGGGACCGCAGGGCCATTTCCTCGGTACCCAGCACACGCTGGAACATTTCGAATCCGCCTTCTTCATGCCCTCGATCATGGACTTCAATTCGTTCGAACAGTGGAAGGCAGAAGGGGCGAAGGACCACGACACGCGCGGCCGCGAGAAGGCGCGCAACATGCTGGCGGATTACGAGGAGCCGAAGCTCGACGAAGGCATCGCCGATGGCCTGATGGATTTCATCGCGCGGCGCGAGGAGAGGCTGCCGGACAGCGTCAGTTGAGGCGAAGAACCAAGATCAAAGGGAACCAGACGGGAGGAAAAAATGGCATTCTTCAGAAGCAGTGGCGATCGCGTGCCGAGCGCTATCGAGGCAATGGCGGTCGAAGCACGCGCGGGTCGTGTCGACCGGCGCGAGTTCCTGGCGCTGGCAAGCGCCTTCGGCGCATCGACGGCTCTTGCCTATGGCATGATCGGCCTTGCCGTGCCGGATCGGGCCTTGGCCGAAGAGCCGAAGAAAGGCGGAACGCTGCGCGTCTCGATGTCGGTGAAGGGACAGAAGGATCCGCGCACTTACGACTGGGTGGAACTGGCGAACATTTCGCGCTGCTGGCTGGAGCCGCTTGTCCGCTATACCAGGCAATTCACCTTCGAGCCGGTCCTGCTCGAAAGCTGGGATATCAACGACGACGCCACCGAATACGTGCTGCATGTGCGCAAGGGCATCACGTGGAACAATGGCGATGCCTTCAACGCCGATGACGTCGCTCACAATCTGACCCGCTGGTGCGAGAAGAATGTCGCCGGCAATTCCATGGCCGCCCGGGTCGGCGCGCTGATCGACGCAAAGACCGGCAAGGCCAGGGATGGCGCGATCACCAAGGTCGACGACAATACGGTCAAGCTGAAGTTAAGCGAACCAGACATTTCGCTGATCCCGAATTTCACCGACTATCCGGCGCTCGTCGTCCATCGCAGCTTCGATGCCGACGGTGCCGATC
>NZ_RZPL01000703.1:0-2915 GCF_004022805.1 Mesorhizobium sp. M7A.F.Ca.CA.002.04.1.1
TTTCCAGGGAATGCATCGGTAGCGATCCTTTGCCCCTCTCTGTCATGCCAACGTCTACAACTCGAACCTCCTCGGCCACCCGCATCACAAGGGCGTCATTACCCGCATTCAGCCTTACGATTTCCATCTTCGTCGGTTATTTCCTCCCAAGTCGGCTTACAAACTTTGACGTTTACGTAAATCCCAAATGATCTAACCGATTGAAAACACTGACGCCAAAATAATCGTTTGAATTTTTTCCGTGCCGGGGCTATTGGGTGCGGCGAAAATTCGCGGTTCCCCGCAGCATTCCGGCCTCTTCTTCGACGCCGCCATCAAGTCACAGAGATTTGAGACGTCGTCACCGACAAAGGGAAAACATCCTCACATGGCACGCAACAAGATAGCGCTTATCGGCTCTGGCATGATCGGCGGCACGCTCGCTCACATGATCGGCCTCAAGGACCTCGGCGACGTGGTGCTGTTCGATATTGCCGAAGGTATCCCGCAGGGCAAGGGGCTCGATATCGCGCAGTCGTCGCCTGTCGATGGCTTCGACTCCAGGCTCACCGGCATCAACGACTATGCCGGCATCGAAGGCGCCGACGTCTGTATCGTCACCGCCGGCGTGCCGCGCAAGCCCGGCATGAGCCGCGACGACCTTCTGGGCATCAACCTTAAGGTCATGGAGCAGGTCGGCGCCGGGCTGAAGAAGTATGCGCCGAAGGCTTTCGTCATCTGCATCACAAACCCGCTCGACGCCATGGTGTGGGCGCTGCAGAAGTTCTCAGGCCTGCCCAACAGCCACGTCGTCGGCATGGCCGGCGTGCTCGACAGCGCGCGCTTCCGCTATTTCCTGGCCGAGGAATTCAAGGTCTCGGTCGAGGACGTCACCGCCTTCGTGCTCGGCGGCCACGGCGATTCCATGGTGCCGATGATCCGCTACTCGACGGTATCGGGCATTCCGCTGCCCGACCTCATCAAGATGGGCTGGACCTCGAAGGAGAAGCTCGACCAGATCGTGCAGCGCACCCGCGACGGCGGCGCCGAGATCGTCGGCCTGCTCAAGACCGGCTCGGCCTATTACGCGCCGGCCGCTTCGGCGATCTCGATGGCCGAAGCCTATCTCAAGGACAAGAAGCGCGTGCTGCCCTGTGCGGCGTATCTCTCCGGCCAGTATGGCGTCAAGAATACCTATGTCGGCGTTCCCGTGGTGATCGGCGCCGGCGGCGTCGAGCGCATCATCGAGATCGAGCTCAACAAGAGCGAGCAGAAGATGTTCGACTCCTCCGTGGCGACGGTGCAGGGCCTGACCGAGGCCTGCGTCAAGATCGCGCCGCAACTCGCCTCCAAATGAATCTCCAGTAAGTGAACCCCCAGTCGATCCGGAGACCATACAGATGAACATCCATGAGTATCAGGGCAAGGCACTGCTGAAGTCGTTCGGCGCGCCGGTGGCCGAAGGCGTGCCGGTGTTCAAGGCGAGCGAAGCGGAAGCCGCCGCCAAGGCGCTGCCGGGCCCGCTCTATGTGGTGAAGAGCCAGATCCATGCCGGCGGCCGCGGCAAGGGCAAATTCACCGAGCTCGGCCCGGACGCCAAGGGCGGCGTGCGGCTGGCGAAATCGGTGGCCGATGTCGTCGCCAACGCCAACGAGATGCTGGGCAACACTCTGGTGACCAAGCAGACCGGCCCGGCCGGCAAGCAGGTCAACCGCCTCTATATCGAAGACGGCGCCGACATCGAACGCGAGCTCTATCTGTCGATCCTGGTCGACCGTTCGGTCGGCCGCATTGCCTTCGTCGTCTCGACCGAGGGCGGCATGGACATCGAGGCGGTCGCGCATGACACGCCGGAAAAGATCATCACCGTCGCCATCGACCCGGAAAAAGGTGTCACTTCAGCCGACCTGAAGGCGCTCAACGGCGCGCTCAAGCTCGACGGCGATGCGGCCAAGGACGGCGATACGCTGTTCCCGATCCTCTACAAGGCCTTCGTCGAGAAGGACATGAGCCTGCTCGAGGTCAATCCGCTGATCGTCATGAAGAACGGCCGGCTGCGCGTGCTCGACGCAAAAGTGTCGTTCGACAACAACGCGCTGTTCCGTCACCCCGACGTGCTCGAACTGCGCGACACCACCGAAGAGGACGAGAAGGAAATCGAGGCGTCGAAATACGACCTCGCCTATGTCGCGCTCGACGGCAATATCGGCTGCATGGTCAACGGCGCCGGCCTTGCCATGGCGACGATGGACATCATCAAGCTCTATGGCGCCGAACCCGCCAACTTCCTCGATGTCGGCGGCGGTGCGTCCAAGGAAAAAGTGACGGCGGCGTTCAAGATCATCACCAGGGATCCGGCGGTCAAGGGCATCCTGATCAACATCTTCGGCGGCATCATGAAGTGCGACATCATTGCCGAGGGCGTCATTGCCGCGGTCAAGGAAGTCGGCCTGGAAGTGCCGCTGGTGGTGCGCCTGGAAGGCACCAATGCCGAGCTGGGCAAGAAGATCATCAACGACAGCGGCCTGAACGTGGTGTCGGCCGACGATCTCGACGATGCAGCCAAGAAGATCGTGGCGGCGGTGAAGGGCTGATCTGGTGCCTCCGCATAAGATAAACCTGGTCGAGGCTGCGGATCAAAAGATCAAGAAGGTCTTCGATCCGCATATCGCCGGCGACGTCAACGACAGCCAGGCGAAGGTCGCCAAGTTCGGCGAGGTCTTCGATTGGCACGCGCATGACAATGAGGACGAAGCCTTCCTCGTGCTGCGTGGGCGTATTGCCATCGATTTCCGCGACGGCCCGGTCGAACTCGGCGAGGGCGATTTCATCGTCGTGCCGCGCGGCGTCGAACACCGGCCGCGCTCGCTCACCGTTGAGCCCGTGGTGCTGATGTTCGAGCCGGCAACGACGCTCAACACCGGCAACGCCAAGAG
>NZ_RZPL01000704.1:0-2909 GCF_004022805.1 Mesorhizobium sp. M7A.F.Ca.CA.002.04.1.1
GCTCTTGATCAGGTTCCAGTCGATTTCTGCCATTCATTTATGAATATCAGAACGCCACCTTTAGTCAATTTCCATTCGTATTCGAAGCGCCCATATTCCAGCTGCAGACACCAACACGGACTGCAAACACCTACCAGGAGAACTCAGATGACCAAGATCGCTCTCACCACCGCCGCTATCCTCATTTCCGTCAGCGCCGCTTTTGCCGGCAGCGACAAGTTTGGTTCGAACGACGCCAGCCAGCCGGCCGCCACCAGCACCGACGACACGACCACCGCTTCGATTCACAACCCCGATGCGGCCATCCGGAAGCCGGTCACACAGGGCAGCAACCGCGACCTCTTCGGCAGCCGCTGATCCCGATCGCGCTTGTCGCTGATCCCGATCGCGCTGTCGCTGGTACCGATCGCCCGACCGACCACCTAAATCCCAACCAGGAGTGCTTCCAATGACCAAGATCGCAATTCTCGGTGCCGGTGGCCGGCTCGGCCGCGTGGTCGCCAAGGCCTTCATCGACGCGGGCTACGAGGTCCGCACCGTCACCCGCAACGGCAAGGTACCGGCCGAACTCAAGGGCGCCACGGCCGTTGCCGGTGACGCTCTCGACCGCGAGGCCCTCATCCGCGCCACGCAAGGTGTCGATATCGTCTTCAACGGCCTCAACCCGATCTACACCGACTGGGGCAAGTGCCTGCCGATGGCGCAGAATGTCATGGCCGCCTGCCACGCGAACGGCGCACTGCACCTCTTCCCCGGCACCGTTTACAATTACGGCTCGCCGATGCCGGCGGTGATATCGGAAGACACACCCTTCCACCCGAGCACGCAAAAGGGCCGCATCCGCTGCGCCATGGAGGAGTTGTTTCGTCGCGAGGCCGACGCGAGCCGCGTCCGCACCATTCTTCTGCGGGCCGGCGATTTCTTCGGCGGCACCGGCAGCGGATCATGGTTCGACCTGATCGTTGCCGCCAAGATCAACAAAGGTATCTACACCGCGCCTGGCCCGGTCGAGCTCGTGCATGAATGGGCCTATCTGCCTGACTTCGCTGTGGGTTTCGTCGCGCTGGCGCGCAATCTGGACAAGCTCGGCTTCTATGAAGCGCTGAACTTTCCGGGCCACGCGGTCACCGATCTGCAGATCAAGGCCGCTGCCGAGAAGGCTATTGGTCGTCCGCTCAAGATGACTTCGATGCCCTGGTGGGTGCTGCGCGCTGGCAGCCCGTTCGTGGCGATGTGGCGCGAGATCGTCTCCATGTCCTACCTGCGCTTCGAGCCGCATCAGCTGGCTTCGATACGGCTGGAAGGCATCGTCGGCGAGATCCCGCACACGCCGTTGGATCAGGCGGTTGCTGAAGCTCTTGGCGATATCGGCATTGCCACCGTGAATGGCGTTGCGAAAGCTGCCTGACTCCCGCGATCATGGGCGCCGCCCCTCTGCACACTGAACAATCCACGAGAGGGCGCCTCAGAGCCGTCCCATCAACAGCAACACCATGAGCACCACCAGCACGACGCCGACAATACCCGACGGCCCATAACCCCAGGAGCGCGAATGCGGCCAGGCCGGCACCGCGCCGATGAGGACAAGGATCAGGACGATGATGACGATGGTGGTGATCGGCATGAGAAGCCCTCGCTTCGACGTTTCGCTCAGAGACAATGCAGAGGCCGCCCGGTTGTTCCGGGCGGCCTCTGCGGTCAAATCGGCGATGGGGTCTATTCGGCGGCTTTCGGAAAGGCGATTTCCGGTTCGTCGCCTGCTTCCTGGCCAGGCCTGTCGGTCGGCGAAACCGTTCCCTTGCCGCGCCGGAACAGCCGGCGGAAAAACGCATAGAAGCGGCTGTTCTTGCTGCGCGTGAAAATCATCAGCATCGACGGCGTCACCACCAGCGTCAGCAAGGTGGCGAAGGACAGGCCGAAGACGATCGCCGAGGACAGCGAAATCCACCATTGCGTCGACGGCGCGTTGATCGTCGTCTCGTGATGGAAGATTTCCAGCCCAAGGCCGAAGGCGATCGGCAACACGCCGAGGATCGCCGACACCGCCGTCAGCACCACCGGCCGGGCGCGCTCGCGGCAGGTCTGCAGCACCGCGTCCATCTTGTCCCAGCCTTCTTCGCGCAGCCGGTCATAGGTGTCGATCAGCACGATGTTGTTGTTCACCACCACGCCGGCCAGAGCGATGACGCCAATGCCCGACATGACGATGCCGAAGGTCTCGCCTGTGATCAGCAGCCCCAGGAACACGCCAACCGTCGCCATGACCACGCAGGACAGCACCATCAGCACGCTGGTGAATTTGTTGAACTGCATCAGCAGCACCAGGAAGATCAGGAAGATCGCCGCCCCGAACGCCTTGCCAAGGAAGGCGCTGGCCTCGGCGCTGTCTTCGTTCGAGCCGGCCAGCTTCCAACGTATGCCGCTGCCGAGATCCATCCCGGAGACGGCCTTGGTGACCTCCGCCTGCACGGCCGCGACCTGGGCGCCTGCGGCAACGTTTGCCTGGACGACCACCGTGCGCGCGCCGTCGATACGGTTGAGGATACCGACCGTCGGCTCCGGCTTGCGCACGACGAAATTCGAGATCGGCACCGAGCCTTGCGAGGTCTGCACCCTGAGCTCGTCGAGCGTCGACAGCGTGCGCCGGTCTTCCGGCAGACGCAGCCTGATGTCGACGGCGTCGTCGGCGCCGGCAGGCCGGTATTCCGAAAGCTTCAGCCCGTTGGTCACCAGTTGCACCACTGTGCCGACAGCGGTTGGGCTGATGCCATATTGCGCTGCCTTGGCACGGTCGACCTCGAGCGCCCAGTCGACGCCGGGTGGCGCGAGGCCGTCGGCAATGTCGATGACGCCAGGCACCTTGCCGATGCGTGCCGCAACCGCGCGCGCTTTGTCGTCTAGCCCCTTGG
>NZ_RZPL01000705.1:0-2908 GCF_004022805.1 Mesorhizobium sp. M7A.F.Ca.CA.002.04.1.1
GGCCTCGTCGATCTCGAAGCGCACGCCGAACGTGTCCGAGACCACCTTGGCGCTGCCGCGAAAGGTGGCGCGGAACCAGCGCAACTGCCGCAGCCGATGGCGAAGATCGGGCATCAAGGCCAGTTCGTCCCTGAAGGGCAGGTCCATGTTTCCTCGTATCCTGTTTCCCGGTCAGCCTAGCACAAGCGCGCCGCCGCCGAAATCTGTCAGCGGCCCTGTGGATGACCGCTTCAGAGGCCAATATCATACATATTGACATTCTCGGAAACAAATGTTCTCACTTTGCTGTTGTCACGCGCCGGTCCAAGGTGCGATTCAACTGAGGCTTCGGGAGGAGAACCGAATGGCGATTTGGCAGTGGGGACTGCTTCTGCTGGTTATCGTGTGGGCGCTGCAGTCGCTCGGCGTCTGGCTGCAGATGCGGCATTATTCGGATGTCTTCAGGGGCGTCACCGACCAGTACAAGGACGGCTTCGTCGGAGCCGGCAATTTTCGCGGCCGGTTGGCCAAGGGCACCATCGCGCTCGTGGTGGTGACGCCCGATCTGGTCGTGCGCCGCCTGATGGTGATGAGCGGCCGTTCCGTCTTCACCAAGTTCAAGAGACATGAAGAATTCGAGGGTGTTCCCCTCGATCGACTCCGGTCCAACCCTGCAATCATGGGGGAGGGGGAACCCGGTGTGGCCGAGGCCGTGAAACGGGCGATCGAGCAGATCGACAAGACACGGTCGGAGCCGGGGAAGAAGCCGGGCCTGTCCGGTTTGAACGTAGCAAGGGCTTAGAGCCGGATGATTTCGGGCTCTAAATCAAAGGGATAGAGGACGCCGCGCACCGACTGGGATCAACCGGCGGGTGGCATAAGGAGGAGAAATGTCTGTATTTTCGTTGTTGGCGCAGCATGCCGACATGGCCGTGCACAATCTGCATGTCGCAGGTGCCATGGTTTCGGATGCCGCATTGCATGGCAAGCTCGCTGTCGAGCATGCCTCCGACCATCTCGTTGTCCTCGCACAAGCGGACAGCGGACCGATCACCGTCGATCAGTTCAAGGAAAAGCTGAAGGACGTCCAGCAGGAAGAGCAGCTCGGCTGGCTGACCGCCATCGGCAAGTACTTCATCGGCATCTTCCAGAAGGGCGGCGAGGTCTTCGCCGGCTTCGTCACCGGCATCATTCCGACGCTGGTCGTGCTGATGACGGCCTTCTATGCCGTCACCGAACTGGTCGGTGAAGAGCGCGTGCATGGCCTGGCGCGCGGCGCCGGCCGGATCGCGCTGACGCGCTACACGCTTTTGCCGCTGCTGGCGGTGTTCTTCCTCACCAATCCGATGGCCTATACGTTCGGATCGTTCCTGGAAGAAAAGCACAAGCCAGCCTTCTATGACGCGGCCGTGTCCTATGTGCACCCGCCGCTCGGCCTGTTCCCGCACATCAATCCCGGCGAGTATTTCGTCTGGGGTGGCATTCTCGTCGCGCTGCTGGAGCTGGAAAAGAAGGGCGTCGTCGTCGCCGGCTACCACGTCAAGGTGGCGATCTGGTACGCCATCGTCGGCCTCGTCGTCATCCTGCTCAAGGGCATGCTGACCGAACGCATCACCGCGATCATGGCACGCCGCCAAGGCGTCGAGCTGTAAGGGCGGGGAGGACATCATGGCCAAGACATATAAAGCCGTAAAAATCTCCCAGGGCAAAACCGGCTGGGGTGGCCCGCTCATCATCGAGCCGACCGAACAGCGCAGCAAGGTGGTTTCCGTCACCGGTGGTGGCATTCACCCGGTGGCGCAGCTCATCGCCGACATGACCGGCGCCGAGGCCGTCGACGGCTTCAGGGCACCGCCGATCGAAAGCGAGATGGCGGTTGTCGTCGTCGATTGCGGCGGCACCGCACGATGCGGCGTCTATCCGCGCAAACGTATCCCGACCGTCAATCTGACGCCGGTCGGTCAATCCGGGCCGCTGGCCCAGTTCATCACCGAGGACATCTACGTTTCGGGCGTGAAGCCGGCCAACATCACAATGGCGGACGGATCCGAAACGATCACGACTGCAGGGGGAGCAGCAGCGATGAGTTCAAACAACAATGCGACCGCGGCACCACAGCCGCTGCCGAGCGAAGGTGGGCTGATCGGCCTCATCAGCACGATCGGCCGCGTCATGGGACGTATCGTCGGCATCTTCTTCAATGCCGGCCGCCGCACCATCGACCAGGTCATCCGCAACGTGCTGCCGTTCATGGCCTTCGTGACCATGCTCATCGGTCTGATCCTGTATACCGGCATCGGCGATGTGCTGGCGCAGCCGATGGGTCCGCTGGCCAACAACATCGTCGGCCTGCTGATCATCTCGGCGATCTGCGGCCTGCCGTTCCTGTCGCCCATCCTCGGGCCAGGCGCTGTCATCGCGCAGGTCATCGGCGTCGCCATCATCGGCCCGCAGATCGCCAACGGCACGATTTCGCCGGCAATGGCACTGCCGGCGCTGTTTGCCTACAATACCCAGGTGGGCTGCGACTTCGTCCCCGTCGGCCTGGCGCTCGGCGAGGCCAAGCCTAAGACGATCGAAATCGGCGTTCCGGCGGTGCTCATCAGCCGCCAGATCATGGGTCCGGTCTCGGTGCTGATCGCCTGGGTCGTCAGCCTGATCGTGTTCTAAGGCAATTCCGGGAAAAGCGCACAATGCTTTCCCTTGGAAACTGCGTCAAAACAAAGAGATAGAGCGGTTCACCGCTCTAGGGAAAGTTTGAGAAAATGAGGTTCGCCATATGACGGTTCTTTTGAGAACACGGGTCACTGCCATCGGCCCCGAAGTGGCGGACCTTGCCGAAGGGGGCGTGGTCATCCTGTTTGCGGATGGCTCGCCGCCGGAGCTTGCCGAGGTTTCGGTGCTCCACAAGGCGGAGCAGGGACCAAGT
>NZ_RZPL01000706.1:0-2893 GCF_004022805.1 Mesorhizobium sp. M7A.F.Ca.CA.002.04.1.1
CATAGGCGTTGAAAGCCTGCAGCGCGCCGAGATAGGTCGGCCACGTCACCAGCGCGGTGTCGCCCGGCGACAGGAACAGCTTGCCGAGATAATCCAGCGCCTGCTGCGAGCCGGAGGTGATGAAGATGTTGGCCTCGTCGCAGGCGACGCCGAGCTTGCCCATCTGCCCGGCGAGCCAGCGCCGCAAAGGCAGATAGCCTTCCGAGACCTGGTACTGCAGCGCCGCGCCCGCCTCGGCGCCACCCAGCACATCGGCATAGGCGTCGCGGATCGCCTCGGCCGGGAACAGCGCCGGATCGGGAATACCGCCGGCAAACGAGATGATGTCCGGCTGGTCGAGCAGCTTCAGCAGCTCGCGGATTTCGGACGCTTTCATGCGCGACGAGCGCGAAGCCAACAGGTTCATAAGGGTCACGGCACGCCTCCCCGACGCTGCAATATAGGTCAACTTGACTGACCTATATCCCCTCTTGGCCGCGAATTGAAGTGTGCCTGAACGGTTTCCCGAATGCGCCAGCACTGGCGCACTGCTCGAACGCCGCGAGCAGTTCCACAAAAGTGTTGCAGCGTTTTCCGACCGCCTAAAGGCTCTTCTTGTAGCCGAGATGGCTGCCGGTGAAGCCGAGGCTTTCGTAAAAACGATGCGCGTCCGCCCGCCCTTTGTCGGTGGTCAGTTGAACGAGGCCGCAGCCGCGCGCGCGGCACGCGTCGATCGCCCATTCGATCATCTGCCTGCCGATGCCGTCCGAGCGCCTGTGGCCGGCGACCCGAACCGCCTCGATCTGGCCGCGCCACGCGCCCTTGCGCGAGAGCCCGGCAAGGAAAGTTACCTGCAAGGTGCCGACCACCTCGCCGCCATCCACGGCCACCGCCAGCAGCTGATTGGGATCGGCGTCGATGGCGTTGAAAGCGTCGACATAACCTTGCGCCAGCGGCAAGGAAGCGTCCTCGCGGCCGGCGCCAAGCGGATCGTCGGCCAGCATGGCCACGATATCAGGCAGGTCGGAGGCCTGCGCACGGCGGAAGGTGATCATGGTGTCGAGATATCGCGAGGCGGCGGCAGCGGCAAGATTTGAATACGTTCCCACTAGGCGCGGGCTAAACTTCGCCCTCATAAACCCGCTGCGCCTGCGTCAGCGCCTCATCGAGCCGCGCGCCCTCGGCATATCCAGCCAGGTTCCGCGGCCGCTCCATGTCAGGCATCAGCCTCGGACACGGCTCGGCGGCGCCGACCACCATCCGCACCGGGATGACGCCGGCCCAAACCGGATGCCCGTAATCCTCCTCGTCGTCGCCGACGCCCTTGGCGCGTACCTTCGCCGATGCCTCTTCAATACGCATGCCGATCACCGTCGTCGCCTTGGCCTCCTGCGCCGAGATCGGCCTCAGGGTCTCGCTCCGGCCGGGATAGAAACGGTCGACGACGCCGGCCAGCGCCTTCAGTTTCTCCTGCGGCTCGTCGACGATTCGCGCCGTGCCGAAACACATCGCCGAGCGGTAGTTGGCCGAATGGTTGAAGCCCGAGCGCGCCAGCACCAGCCCGTCGAGATGCGACACCGTGAGACAGGCCGGCGTGCCGCCGCGCAGATTGCGCAGCATGCGGCTGGCCGACGAGCCGTGCCAGTACAGCATGTCGTCCTCGCGCCAGTGGATGGTCGGCGTGCAATAGGGCTGGCCATCGAACGTATAGGCGACATGGCACAGCAGCCCGGCATCCAGCACCGCGAAGACTGCCGCATGGTCGTAGCTGCCGCGCTCGTGCAGGCGCTTGACGCGGTTGCGGCTGGTGGTCGGAAAACTGGCTGGCGTGTCGTTCACGGCTTGCATCCTTGGTTGTCGTCTGCCAACCATGCGCCATGACATTGGTCGATAAAAGAACCAATCCCATGAAGAAAAACCGGACCAATTTTCCGGATTGGTCGGCGCTGATCCCGGTCCTGCCGGGCGACGGCCCGCGCAGCCGCGAGCTTTATGCGGCGCTCAGGCGGCTGATCGAGACCGGCGCGCTGGCCACCGGGGCGAAACTCCCGACCACCCGGGATCTCGCACAGCGCTTCGGCCTGTCGCGTTCGGCGGCGGTTGCCTGTTTCGAAATGCTGATCTCGGAGGGGTTTGCGGTCGCCAAGGTCGGCGCCGGCACCTTCGTCGCGCCTGATGTGCCGCATCTGCCGCTGACGCTGATCAAGCCGCGTCCAGCGGAGATCGACGTCGCGGCGTCGCTACCTTGCGGCCTTGGCGTTGCGGTCTCCGATCCGCGCACGCTTGATATGTTTCGCATCCTTCTGTCGCGCCACCTCACCCGCCCCGGACCGGAGCATTTCCGCTATGGCGACCCGCGCGGCGGCCTGCCGCTGCGCACGGCAATTGCCACCTATCTCAGGACCGCACGCGGCGTGCGCTGCGACGCCGGCCAGATCGTGCTGACGTCGGGCACGCAGCAGGGGCTCGATCTCCTGGTGCGTGCAGCACTTCGTCCCGGCGATGCCGTCTGGATCGAAAACCCCTGCTATCCCATGGCGCACGCCGTGCTGGCCGGCAGCGGGGCCACGGTTTTTGGCGTACCCGTCGACGCGGAAGGGCTCGATCCCGAGATCGGCGAAAGCCTGTGCTCCAAGGCGCGCGCGGCCTATGTCACGCCCTCGCATCAATATCCGCTCGGCGTGACGATGACGATGCGCCGCCGTCTCGCTTTGCTCGACTGGGCGCGGCGCAACGATGCCTGGATCATCGAGGACGATTACGACAGCGAGTTCCGCTATGCCGGCCCGCCGCTGACCTCGCTGCAGGGCATGGACGGCTCGGGCCGTGTCGCCTATCTCGGCACCTTCTCGAAAATCCTCTTCCCCGGCCTGCGCATCGGCTATGTCGTGGTGCCCGAAGCGCTGCTCGATGC
>NZ_RZPL01000707.1:0-2888 GCF_004022805.1 Mesorhizobium sp. M7A.F.Ca.CA.002.04.1.1
GGCGGAATCAATCCGGCCGCGTTAAGCGATGACTCCCATGGCGCGATATGTATTCATCACAGGCGGCGTGGTTTCCTCACTTGGAAAAGGCATTGCCGCAGCGGCCCTTGGGGCTCTCCTGCAGGCGCGAGGCTATCGCGCACGCATCAAAAAACTCGATCCCTATCTCAATGTCGATCCGGGGACGATGTCGCCGTACCAGCATGGCGAGGTTTTCGTCACCGACGATGGTGCGGAAACCGATCTTGATCTTGGCCATTACGAGCGCTTCACAGGCCGCTCCGCCAACCAGCAGGACAACATCACCACCGGCCGCATCTACAAGAACATCATCGAGCGCGAGCGGCGCGGCGACTATCTCGGCGCCACCGTGCAGGTCATCCCCCACGTCACCGACGAGATCAAGAATTTCGTCCTCAACGGCAATGACGACTATGATTTCGTGCTGTGCGAGATCGGCGGCACGGTCGGCGACATCGAGGCGATGCCGTTCCTGGAGGCTATACGCCAGCTCGGCAACGACTTGCCGCGCAACAATGCCGTCTACGTGCATCTGACGCTGATGCCCTATATCCCGACGGCCGGTGAGCTGAAGACCAAGCCGACTCAGCATTCGGTCAAGGAACTGCGCGGCATCGGCATCGCGCCCGACATCCTGCTGGTCCGCGCCGACCGCGCTATCCCCAAGGAAGAGCGCAGAAAACTGTCGCTGTTCTGCAATGTGCGCGAAAGCGCCGTGATCCAGGCGCTCGACGTGCCGCATATCTACGACGTGCCGATGGCCTATCACAAGGAAGGGCTCGATTCGGAAGTCCTGGCCGCCTTCGGCATCGATCCGGCGCCGAAGCCGCGTATGGAGCCGTGGCAGGCGGTGTCCAACCGCATCCACAATCCGGAAGGCGAGGTGACCATCGCCGTTGTCGGCAAATATACCGGCCTCAAGGACGCCTACAAATCGCTGATCGAGGCGCTGTCGCATGGCGGCCTGGCCAATCACGTCAAGGTCAAGCTCGACTGGATCGAATCGGAGATCTTCGAAAAGGAGGATCCGACGCCGTGGCTGGAAAAGGTGCATGGCATCCTGGTTCCCGGCGGCTTTGGGGAGCGCGGCTCGGAAGGCAAAATCCTGGCGGCGAAGTTCGCGCGTGAGCGAAAAGTGCCGTATTTCGGCATCTGCTTCGGCATGCAGATGGCCTGCATCGAGGCGGCGCGGTCGCTGGCCGGCGTCGAGCATGCGTCTTCGACCGAGTTTGGTCCGACCGAGGAACCGGTCGTCGGCCTGATGACCGAATGGCTGAAAGGCAACATGCTGGAGAAGCGCCGCGAAACCGGCGATCTCGGCGGCACGATGCGGCTCGGCGCCTATCAGGCCGAGCTCGCCAAGGGCTCCAAGATCGCCGAGATCTACGGCGACACTCAGATTTCCGAGCGCCATCGCCACCGCTACGAGGTCAATGTCGACTACAAGGAGCGGCTTGAGGATTGCGGCCTGGTGTTCGCCGGCATGTCGCCCGACGGCGTGCTGCCGGAAACGGTCGAATACCCGGACCATCCCTGGTTCATCGGCGTGCAGTATCATCCGGAACTGAAAAGCCGGCCGCTCGACCCGCATCCGCTGTTCGCCAGTTTCATCGAGGCAGCGGTGGAGCAGAGCCGGCTGGTGTAGGCCGGTCGGCCATGCAGACCTATGTCGCGCTGCTTTACAGCATCATTCTGGGCGAGGGCCGCCGGGTCGTCATGGCCGATCTCAAGGCCATGGCGGAAGATCTCGGGCTGAAGAACCCGCGCACCCTGGTGGCGACCGGAAATCTGGTCTTCGAGGCGCCGGCAACTGATATTGCCGACCTTGAACAGCGGCTGGAGGCAGCCTTCGAAAAAACCTTCGGCCGCCATGTCGACATCATCGTGCGTGGTGCCAAGGACTGGCTGAAGCTTGCCGCCGGCAATCCGTTCCCGGCCGATTCGGCCAAAGCAGGCGATCAGGTGGCCGTACGGGTGATGCGCAAGCCTGCGCCCGTGGAGGCCGTGACGGGGCTCCAGGCCTATGCCGGCGAGGATGAAAAAGTGACTTCGGTCGGCGGCGACATCTGGGTCGTCTTTTCGCGCGAGAGGCCAAGCTCGCGGCTGCTTGCGGCGATGAATCACAAGCGCATGGGCACGGGCACGTCGCGCAACTGGAACACGGTGCGCAGATTGGCCGAGATGCTCGGGTAGGTTTTGGGGCGGCTCTCGCCGCCCCAAAATTCACCTTGTCAGGCCTTCGCGGTCCTGGCGCCGGCGCCCAAAGCGGCGGTGCGCAGCACGTAGTAGATGATGCCGGCGATCGCCACGCCGAAGAACCAGCCATAGACACCCCACCAGGACGGCAGCCAGTTGGTGAAGTTGGGCAGGATCGACGAGAAGATGGCGCCGATGCCGGCGGCGATGAAGGCGTTGACGTGCCAGCCGCCCTGGAAGCGGAATTCGCCATCTTCGCGATAAAGCGCCTCGACGTCGACCTCACCCTTCCGGATCAGGTAGTAGTCGACCATCATCACCCCGAAGATCGGCCCCATCGTCGCGCCGATGATGTTGACGAAGGAAGCCGCACTGCCTTCCCATGGCGCGAAGGGATAGAGCAGCAGGGCGATCACGGCCGCGATATAGCCGCCCTTCTTGAAGTCGATCTGCCTGGGAAAGACATTGGAGAAGTCGAAGGCCGGCGAGACGAAGTTCGCCACGACGTTGATGCCAAGCGTCGCAACTGCAAAGGTCAGGGCAGCAAGGGCTGCCAGGAACCAGCTGTCGAATTTCGCCGATATCTGGTCGGGATGCAGCAGCACCTCGCCATAGACGTCAAAGGCGGCAATGGTGGTGACGCCGGCCACCAGAGAAAACAGGATCAGGTT
>NZ_RZPL01000708.1:0-2884 GCF_004022805.1 Mesorhizobium sp. M7A.F.Ca.CA.002.04.1.1
CCCCGTTCCCCCCCAGCCGCCGCACCCGCCTCAGGCAGGGCGACGGCGACAGGCCGATGCGCTCGGCAAGCTCGTTGTTGGTGATGCGGGCGTCGGCCCGCAGCTCACGCAGGATTTTCAGGTCGAAATCGTCGGCTATCTTCTGCTGCACTTTCGGTCTCTCCAGGCAATTTGTTGCGGGGATGCAGCCATGTGAGCCCAAAAATAGCAAGGACTGGCGGAACGAGATCGCATAAATTGCCGTTCACTATTTCAGTCGAACAGGCAGGAAAAGCCATGACCGCGCCACGCCCGTCGAAAACCCATATCGGCAACCACAAGCTCCACCCGGAGACGCTGATGCTGAGCTATGGCTTCGATCCGCAGCTTTCGGAGGGCGCCGTCAAGCCGCCGGTGTTCCTGACCTCGACCTTCGTGTTCAAGTCGGCGGAGGAGGGACGCGACTTCTTCGACTACACCTCCGGCAGGAAGGAGCCGCCGAGCGGCACCGCCTCCGGCCTGGTCTATTCGCGCTTCAATCATCCCAACAGCGAGATCGTCGAGGACCGGCTGGCGATCTATGAGGGGACGGATGCCTGCATCCTGTTTTCATCGGGCATGTCGGCGATCGCCACGACGCTGCTCGCCTATGCCCGTCCGGGCGACGTCATCCTGCATTCGCAGCCACTCTACGGCGGCACGGAGACGCTTTTGACGCGCACGCTCTCCGGTTTCGGCATCGGTGCTGTCGGTTTCGCGGATGGCGTGGACGAGCCGGCGGTGCGCACGGCCGCCGACGCGGCCGTCGCGAAAGGCCGCGTGTCGGTCATCCTGATCGAGACGCCGTCAAACCCGACCAACAGCCTGGTCGACCTCGCGCTGATGCGCAAGATCGCCGACGAGATCGGCGCGAGCCAAGGGTCAACGCCGATCATCGTGTGCGACAACACATTGCTGGGTCCGGTGTTCCAGCGGCCGATCGAACATGGTGCCGACGTGTCGGTTTATTCGCTGACCAAATATGTCGGCGGCCATTCCGACCTGATCGCGGGTGCCGCCATGGGCAGCAAGGCTATCACCAAGCCGATCAAGGCGCTGCGCGGCGCGATCGGCACGCAGCTCGACCCGCATTCCTGCTGGATGCTCGGCCGCTCGCTGGAGACGCTGTCGATCCGCATGGAGCGGGCCAACGACAATGCTCGCCTGATCGCCGAATTCCTGCGCGACCACGCCAAGGTCGACAAGGTGCACTACCTGCCGTTTCTGGGCGAGAATACGCCGGCCGGCCGCGCCTACAGGGCGCAATGCAGCGGCGCCGGATCAACCTTCTCCTTCGACATCAAGGGCGGGGAGAAGGCGGCTTTCGCCTTCCTCAACGGATTGCAGATCTTCAAGCTGGCGGTGAGCCTCGGCGGAACGGAATCGCTGGCCAGTCACCCCGCGGCCATGACCCATTCGGGCATTCCCTTCGAGGTGCGCCAGCGCATCGGCGTGCTGGAGACCACGGTCAGGCTGTCGATCGGCGTCGAGCATCCGGACGATCTGATCGCCGACCTGACGCAGGCGCTGGCGGCGGTCTGACCGCTATCGCTGAAGCCGGACAGGACGGCCCTAGGATCTCTATACGTCATCACAAAAACGTGTGGTTGGATACATTGTGCCGCCAGGCCGTTCCGTTGGCGCATGCGCGCGCCGGGGAGCCGCGACGCGTGCACAGTCAATCGGAGGTTCTTCATGCGCACCCAATCCTTCTTACCGGCGCTGTCGGCGCTGGCCATTTCGACCGCTTTCCTGTTCGCATCGCCCGCCCTGGCAGCCATGGAAAAGTTCAAGGCGACACTAGACGGCAGCCAGCAGAGCCCGCCCGTCACCACGAAGGGTAAGGGCACAGCCACTTTCACCTTCGACACGACCAAGAAGAAGCTCAACTGGAACGTCAAATATTCCGGCCTCAGCGGACCGGCGACGGCCGCGCATATCCATGGCCCTGCGGCGATGGGTGAAAACGCCGACCCTGTCATCCCGTTCAAAAAACTCAAGAGCCCGATCAAGGGGTCGGAGACGCTCACTGATGCCCAGGCGGCTGACCTTGAGGCCGGCAAGTATTACGTCAACGTCCACACCAAAGCGAACCCGAATGGGGAGGTCCGCGGCCAGATCGAGAAGGCGAAGTAGCTGACCGTTGAAGGTTGGCAGGACAGCGCCCCCCTCTGTCCTGCCGGACATCTCCCCCTCAAGGGGGGAGATCGAATGTACTTCGGGTTTCGCCAATCGCCAGTGTTGGAAGAAGGGCGAGACGACGAAACTGCCAATCTCCCCCCTTGAGGGGGAGATGCCCGGCAGGGCAGAGGGGGCGTGAAGGAACTCGACTTGCCCCGGTCGGCCCTCAAACCTTGTCGCGGATCTGGGTCATCGTCCGGGTCGGGGTGATCGCTTCGGGGTCGAGCCTGATCTCGACGATCGCCGGCTTGCCGCTGGCGCGGGCGCGTTCGAAGGCCGGGGCGAAGTCCGCCGTCTTCTCAACCGTTTCGCCATGGCCGCCATAGGCGCGGGCGAGAGCCGCGAAATCGGGGTTCTTGAGGTCGGTGGCCACCACGCGGCCGGGATATTCGCGCTCCTGATGCATGCGGATGGTGCCGTAGATGCCGTTGTTGACGACGACGACGACGATCGGCAGGTCGTATTGCACGGCAGTGGCGAATTCCTGCCCGTTCATCAGGAAGCAGCCGTCGCCGGCGAAAGCGACCACGGTGCGCTCTGGAAACAGCTCTTTGGCGGCGACTGCCGCAGGCGTGCCATAGCCCATCGAGCCTGACGTCGGCGCACCTTGAGTGGCGAAGCGGCGGAAGCGATGGAAACGATGCACCCAGGTGGCATAATTGCCGGCGCCGTTGGTGAGGATGGC
>NZ_RZPL01000709.1:0-2881 GCF_004022805.1 Mesorhizobium sp. M7A.F.Ca.CA.002.04.1.1
CATCGAAGCGGGCCTGCAGCCGCTCGGCCCACAGCCTGCAGGTGCGGGCATAGTGCTCGCGCAGGTTCTCGACATCGTAGACGAGAAAACCATGCGCCTCGAGATTGCCTGTTGTCATGCCGATGGTGTCGAGTTCGCCGCCGGGAAAGATATATTTGAGCAGCGCCTTGAACTCCGGCCCCTTGCGCAAGGTCTTCTTGATGTCGCCCTTGCTGCGCCGGGTGATGGCGTGGTGCAGATAGATGCCGCCCGGCTTCAGCAGGCGATGAATGGTCTTGAAATAAGTCGCATGGTTGGCGAGCCCGAGATGTTCGAACATGCCGATCGACGAGATCTTGTCGAAGCTGCCGGTGAGTTCCGCATAGGATTTGATCTCGATGGTGATGCGGTCCTCCAGCCCCTCGGCGCGAATGCGTTCGCGGGCCAGCTCGGTCTGCGCCTGCGACAGCGACACACCGTGGCCGACGACGCCGTAGTTCTTTGCCGCATGGATCAGCATGGCGCCCCAGCCGCAGCCGATGTCGAGCAGTCGTTCGCCCGGTTTCAGCCGGAGCTTGCGGCAGATGTGGTCGAGCTTGTCGACCTGGGCCTCGTCGATGCCATTGGCGAAATCCTTGAAGTAGCCGCAGCTATAGACCATGCGCTCGTCGAGAAAGAGCCGGTAGAAGGCGTTCGAGATGTCATAGTGATGCTGGATCGCCTCCTGGCTCGAACCGCTGACATAGGGATTGCGCCCCGACAGATCGGTCCGCGCGCTCATCTGCTTGCGTGCCAAAAGCACGGAAGGCAGGTCGCGCAGGATCGCCATTTTCGGCAGCGACTTGAGCTTGGTTCTGAGCTTGCCTTGCGACGGCAGGGCATAAAAATCGAAGATCGTCCCGTCTTCGATGTCGATGGTCTTGGAAATCCACATCTCGATCAGCGTCGACAGGGACGGTCGCTTCACGATCTGCCAGACGATGTCCTGGTCGTTGATGGTGAGCACCGGACCAGTGGCGGGGCCTATCCGCTCCCCGGTCCACAGCCTGACCGCAAAACCCGGCTTCAATGTTTCGATCACCGTTCGAACGATGCGAGCGGCCTTTTCGGCTGCCTCCATGCGATTCCTCCGAATGCTGGCTCAGGGGCAGAAGTTTGCCCGGTCGGCCTGGCAATCGCAAGCCGGCCCGCACCAGGCCCGCCCCTTGGTTAATTTCAGACCTGCACCTTGTCTTTTGCTGCAATGCACCCCATCATGAGTATGTGTTCAACAAATCGAAAGGAGGTGATCCGATGTCGAGTGATTTCGTTTTCCAGAACGTGGCCTCAGCGGATTGCACTTTCGGGAAGCAGTCTTCCCGTTAAGGCGCGAAATGCGCGGCGGCTGACCTGATAGGTCATCGCCATGGGCCGCGCCACGGACGGAAACACGGAAGGCCGCCGGCTTCGAAAGAAGCGGCGGCCTTTTCCGTTTGCGGACCAGACTACTGGGTCAATGCGATCTTTTCGGTGTTGCGAATGATTTCCTGAAAGGCGTCGTCCAATTCGGCTCCGGTGGACACGTCGAAGAAATGCCTCTTGGCGGCGGAGGTATCCTTCGACGAACAATCCTTCAGCACCGCCTTTGCCTGGTCCCGCTCGGTTGTCGACATATCCTTGTCGTCCAGATCGAAGCCGATGGTGAAAATCTCGATGCCGTCGTTTTTCATGTTGTCGCACAGCGTTTCGGCGTTGCCGCGCGCAAGGGTGCCCTGCCTGTTGTAGCTGTCCCCAGCACCGGCGAAGGCCGTATTGAACTGGCCATCGGTCATCAGGATCGCGACCTTGGCGATCTTCTTCGGATCGGCATCCGAGGCACCCTTGCCAAGACCGGCATTCCTGATCGCAGTGCGCCATTGCGGCGACAGCATATAATAGGTCCACTGAATGGCGATCGCGCCGGCCGTAAACCCATTGGCCCGGAAGTCCTCGATCGATTCAAGCAAGGCATCGGAATCGGCGGTCAGCGGGATCACTTTCGCATCAGGGCACCTGTTCATGTCCCCGTCACCGAGATGATCGTCCCGGTTGACCAGAGCATAGTATTTCTTGCCGTTCCCGTCGGTGCGGACAGTATCCGGGCCGTCGGCGCTCATATCCGCGTTGCCGTTCTTGTCCTTGCGCTCGGTGGCGCAATTGTCGGGGCGTGGCATCGCCGCGCCGACAATGGAGATGTAGTCGCTGAAGGACGGCAGCAGATTTTTGCCCGTCTTGGCGACGAGAAGCGGACTGCCGGCGACGGGTGGGAGCTCAGTGCTGGCTTGTTTTTCGGCATAGACGTTTTCCGCCAGCTTGCCGGCGTTGACGCCAGATGCATAAGGCACAATCGCGACGCGGATGCGGGGGTTCTGCGGATCCTGTTTCTGCAGCATCGTCTGGACGGCGTTTTTTGCAGCTGTTTTCAGATCGCCGATTTTGTCGACCTTGCCGCGCTTGGCCATCGACCCCGTTATGTCGAGCATCATCGCCACTTCGACGGTCTTGTCCGAATAGAGCGCCGTCGTGGAGGCGGCGACGCGTTTCATGTCGCCCGTGCCAAAAATCGGGAAATACAGCCCGACATCGACATGGGCGTCAGCCTGGACCGTCTTGGCGGTCCTGTTGACGATCAGCCTGTCGAGTACGATCTGGTCGGCCTGCAGAATGCCTGCCTGGCTGTTGGCGTCGAGAAAGGCCTGCACCGATTTGTTGGCATCGGCTTCCTTGATGGCGCCGGTCGTTAGGTCGCGTGCCGTCGATGTGACCGCGGCGTCGACGACGCCTTGGAGGCTCGATCTGGCATTGTAGAGCTGCGATACGTTGACCGAGAAGCCAACAGCCAGCGCCAAGACCGAGGCGCTGGCTGTTGGCTTCTCGGTCAACG
>NZ_RZPL01000070.1:0-12885 GCF_004022805.1 Mesorhizobium sp. M7A.F.Ca.CA.002.04.1.1
GCGCAGCAGCGCCTCGAAGCCGGCGACGCTGCCGTCCTCGAGCCGGACGATCGGCTGGTAGGCAAGGGTGAATTCGCGCCGCTCGATGGCGCGGCGCAGGTCGGATTCGAACTGCAGCCTGTCGGTGCCGACAGTGCGGAAAGCCGGACGGAACGGCTCGATTCTGTCGCCGCCGAAGCGCTTGGCCTGATGCATGGCAAGCTCGGCATCCTTGACCATGTCCTCGGCCGACATCTGTGGCGAATTCCAGGTGATCAATCCGATCGAGGCGGTCAGCACGATCTCGCGCTTGGCAAAGGTGATCGGATTGTTGATGGCATGCTTGATGGCATCCGCCACGGCGGCGATGCGGGCCGGGTCCTGTTCGGACAACAGCATCAGCGCGAACTGGTCGCCGGCAAAGCGCGACAGCGAGTCCTTCGGCTTGAGCAGCCGGTGCAGGCGGCGCGCGATGGTCAAGAGGATGGTGTCGCCGGCCGAGATGCCGAGCCCGTCGTTGACCTGCTTGAAACGGTCGATGTCGATGACGAAGACGGTCGGGCGCACCTTCTCTTCGGTGCGCGCGATCGAGATGATCGCTTCCAGCCGGTTCATCAAAAGTTCGCGGTTCGGCAGGCCGGTCAGGTTGTCGTGCACGGCATCGTGCAGCAGCCTTTCCTCGGACTTTTTCTGCTCCGTCACGTCGACCATGGTGCCAACGCAGCGGATGACTTCGCCGTCGGATCCGATGACCGGGCGCGCACGCAGCGAGAACCAGTGATAGTGGCCGTCAGCGCCGCGCAGGCGGAAGTTCTGCGACACCCGGCCGCGCCGGTGCTCGAGCACGACGTCGAGCGTCGTGCGGAACGTGTCGCGGTCGTCGGCATGCAGCACCGGCAGCCAGTTACGCGCCGCACCGCCGAGGCTGTTCGGCGCCAGCCCGAGTTGGATGCTGACATCGGGCTTGGTGACGACGCGGTCGCGCAGCACGTCCCAGTCCCACACCGTGTCGCCCGATCCGGCCACGGCAAGCGCCTGCCGCTCCAGGTCGGAGAACAGGCCCTGATGCAGCGCGCCGCCGGCAAAGGCATGCTGCATGACGGTGAAGCCGATCAGCAGGATGATCAGGATCAGCCCGCCGCCCAGGGCCGGCTGGGCGATGTCGTTGTCGAGCATGCCGGTGATCGCCATCCACGACCCGCACAGCCACAACAGCACCATGACCCAACTGGGCACCAGCATGATCGCACGATCATAACCACGAATCCCGAGGAAGATGATCAGGCCAAGCCCCGTCAGTGCGGTGGCGGCGAAGGACAGCCTGGCGATGCCGGCGGCGACCGCGGGATCGACGATCGCAACGCCGGCGATCAGCACCAGCCCGAGGATCCAGACCAGTGCGCCATAACTGAAATGGCCGTGCCATCGGTTGAGGTTGAGATAGGCGAACAGGAACACCACGAAGGTTCCCGCCAGCGCCACCTCCGTTCCCGCCCGCCACATCTGCTCATTGCCGGGCGAGATCTCGATGACCTTGTTGAGGAAGCCGAAATCGACGCAGATATAGGCCAGTACCGCCCAGGCAAGCGCGGCGGTCGCGGGGAACATCGAGGTCCCCTTGACCACGAAAAGGATGGTCAGGAACAGCGCCAGCAGGCCCGCAATGCCGATGACGATGCCGCGAAACAGCGTGTAGGAATTGACCGAGTCCTTGTAGGATTCGGGATCCCAGAGGTAGACCTGCGGCAGCTTCGGCGAGGCCAGTTCGGCGATGAAGGTGATCACCGTGCCGGGGTTCAGCGTCACCCGGAAAACGTCGGCGTCGGGACTGGTCTGGCGGTCGAGCGCGAAGCCTTCGCTGGGCGTGATGGCAGCGATGCGGGTCGAGCCCAGATCCGGCCAGAAGATGCCGGAATTCACCAGGCGGAAATGCGGTGCGACGATCAGCCGGTCGAGCTGCTGGTCGGTGGTGTTGGCGAGCGCGAAGACAGCCCAGTCGCCGGTCGAACGGGCATCATTGGCCTCGACCTCGATGCGCCGCACGATGCCGTCCGGACCCGGCGCGGTCGACACCTGGAAATTCTCGCCCTGGTTGCGGTAGATCTCGACGGCGCCGGAAAGGTCGAGCGCGACGTCGTCGCGGGCGATCTTGATCGGCTCGACGGCGAAGGCCGACGATGCCGCCCACAGCGTCAGGAGTATCGCGAGGACAATGGCGAACAGCGGCCCGTTGCGCAGGAATTTCGTCAAAAATCAGTCCTTCGTTCCAACGCCCGGCGGATCGTCCGCGATCCGGGCGTAGAGGTAGTGGTCCTGCCAGATGCCGTTGATCCTGAGATAGGATCGCAGCAGTCCTTCGCGCCGAAATCCGGCTTTTTCAAGCACGCGGATCGACCTGATATTGTCGGGAATACAGGCCGCTTCGATCCGGTGCAACCTCAGCGTATCGAAGGCGAAGCGGGTCACCACCTTGACCGCGTCGGTCATCAGGCCGCGGCCGCCGAAGCGCTCGCCGATCCAGTAGCCGACATGGCCGCTTTGCGAGACGCCATGGCGTATGTTGCCGAGCGTGATGCCGCCGGCAAGCTTGCCGCTGCTCCTCTCGAAGATAAAGAAGGCGATAGCGGTTCCCTGAGCATAATCCTCGCGGTAGCGGCTGATGCGCAGCCGCCATGCGTTGCGGTCGAGTTCATCGGGAGTCCAGCGTGGCTCCCATGGTTCGAGGAAAGCGCGGCTTTCCCCGCGCACCGCCGCCCACTCGCGATAGTCGTTGGTGAACGGCACGCGCAGCGTGACACGGTCGCCTTTCAGTGCCGGCAGGTCACGGCGAAAGAAAGGGAGCGCGAACATGGCGCTTTGAGGGGCTTAGACGGCGAGCTTGCGGGCCGCGGTCTGCGTGCCCGCGAGCGATTCGAGAATCGCCTCGTAGGGCGCCAGTGTGCCCACAGGCCCGACAGCGGTAAGCGTCGGCTTGGTCGAGAACAAACGCGACGATAGATCGGTCAGCCGCTCGATCGTCAGCGCCGACAGCCGTTCCATCAGTTCCTCCTTGGCGATCGGCCGGCCGAACAGAAGCAGTTGCCGTGCGATCTGCGAAGCGCGGCTGGCCGGGCTTTCGGCTGACATGATCAGTCCGGCGCGATATTGGGCGCGCGCCCGGTCGAGTTCTTCCTGCAGGATCTTCTCACCGGCCTTCTGCAGTTCGTCGATGATGACAGGCACCAGTTCGGCGATGTCGCTCTGGCCGGTCGCTGCATGGACGCCGAAGACGCCGGTGTCGGAAAAGCCCCAATGGAAGGCATAGACCGAGTAACACAGGCCGCGCTTCTCGCGGACCTCCTGGAACAGGCGCGACGACATGCCGCCGCCGAGGATCATCGACAGCACCTGCGAGGCGTAGAAGTCGCGCACATGATAGGCCCGGCCTTCGAACCCCAGCACGATCTGCGCGTCCATCAGGTCGCGGTCCTCGCGAAAATCGCCGCCGACATATTGCGCATATTGCGGGATGGTGCTGTCGGCCTTGCTGCGGAAGCCGCCGAGCTGCTTTTCGACCTCGCGCACGAAATTGTCATGCTTGATGTCGCCGGCGGCGACAATCACCATGCGCTCGGCGCCATATTGCCGCTCTATGAAGTCGTGAAGTTGTTTCGAGGTGAAGGACTTGACCGTTTCGGGCGTGCCGAGAATGGAGCGCCCAATCGTCTGATGGCGATAGGCGGTTTCCGTGAAACGGTCGAAGACGATGTCGTCGGGCGTGTCGTGCGCGGCGCCGATCTCCTGCAGGATCACATGCTGTTCGCGTTCGAGTTCCTGCGGGTCGAATTCGGACTCCTGCAGGATGTCGGCAAGAATGTCGACGGCTAGCGGCACGTCGTCGGAGAGCACCCTGGCATAGTAGGAGGTGGTCTCGACGCTGGTGGCGGCGTTGATTTCGCCGCCGACGTCCTCGATCTCCGAGGCGATTTCGAAGGCGCTCCGCCTTTTCGTGCCCTTGAACGCCATGTGCTCGAGCAGATGGGCCATGCCATGCTCGTCGTCACGTTCATTGCGGGCACCCGACTTCACCCAGGCACCAAGGGCAACCGATTCGATGCTTTGAAGGGTTTCGGTGGCGACTGTCAGGCCGTTCGACAGACGGCTTACCTCAACACCCATATGGCTACTACTCCCTAACGCGCCGCCCGCGCGCGGCGGCCGACGTAATCTTCCACCATTTTCAGGTCGGATGGAAGTACCGTGTATTTTTCCTCCGATGTCATCAACCCACCTAGCCATGCGGGCAGTGCGGGCGACACGCCGCTGGCGGCTTCGACGGCGGCCGGGAATTTTGCCGGGTGTGCTGTACCCAGCACCACCATCGGCACGGCGCCTGACGCCTTGCCTGCGGCGACATGCACGGCTGCCGCAGTGTGCGGATCGAGCAGATAGTTGCTGGTCGCGAGCGTCGAGCGGATGGTGGCGGCGACCTCGTCCATATCAGCGCGGCCGGCGTCGAATTCGGACCGCATCCCGGCGATTTGGTGGGGTTCGATGGTGAAAGCACCGGACTGCTTCAGGCCGTCCATGTAGCGCCGCACGGTCGCGGCGTCACGGCCGGAGGCCTCGAACAGCAAGCGTTCGAAATTCGACGACACCTGGATATCCATCGACGGCGACGTGGTCGCAAAGACGCCCTTGGTGCGGTATTCGCCGGTCGAAAAAGTGCGCGCCAGGATGTCGTTGTCATTGGTGGCAATGACCAGCCGATCGATCGGCAAGCCCATCTTCTTGGCGGCATAGCCGGCAAAGATATCGCCGAAATTGCCGGTCGGCACGGTGAAGGAAACCGGCCTGTCCGGCGCGCCGAGCGACAGCGCCGAGGAGAAATAATAGACGATCTGGGCCATGATGCGGGCCCAATTGATCGAATTGACGCCCGAAAGCGCCACCCGGTCGCGAAAGCCGTGATCGTTGAACATGTCCTTGAGCAGGCCCTGGCAATCGTCGAAATTGCCTTCGATCGCCAGCGCATGGACATTTGCAGCCGTCGACGTCGTCATTTGCCGCTGCTGCACCGGCGAGACGCGGCCATGCGGGAAAAGGATGAAGATGTCGGTCCGGCTGCGACCGGCAAAGGCATCGATGGCAGCCCCGCCGGTATCGCCCGAGGTGGCGCCGACGATGGTGGCGTGCTGGTCGCGTTCGGCAAGCACATGGTCCATCAGCCGGGCCAGAAGCTGCATCGCCACGTCCTTGAAGGCGAGCGTCGGCCCGTGGAAGAGTTCCAGGACGAAGGTGTTGGGGCCGGTCTGCACCAGCGGGCAGACAGCCTCGTGGCGGAAGGTGGCATAGGCTTCGCGGACCAGCCGCTCGAAGACGGGCGCCGGGATTTCGCCGCCAAGGAACGGCGACAGCACGCGGATGGCAAGGTCGGGATAGGCAAGGTCGCGCATGGCGCGGATCTCGGCGGCGGAAAACTGTGGCCACTCGCGCGGCACGTAGAGCCCGCCGTCGCGCGCCAGCCCAGCCAGCACGGCGTCGGAAAATCCAAGAACGGGGGCTTCCCCGCGGGTACTCACATAGTGCATGTCACAATTCCGTTACTGCCTGGCTTTTTCCGTCCACCGCAAGGTGGTTAATTCTGCACTGGCTCAGTCGCATTTTTGCCGCGCGGTTGATATACGTCACCAGCTTTGCGAGAGGGAAGTGCAGTTTCATGGCGTTTCGTACATTCAGTGGTCGCTTTTTGGCGGGTCTTGCGCTCACCGGCTTTATGCTTGCCGCCGCCGGCTGCCAATCGGGCGACAATGGCATCCTGAACCTCGGCATCGGCAAGAAGGAGGACCCGACGGCGCCACCGCCGCCGCAGGATCCCAAGATCCTGGCCAGCCAGTTGCAGGCCTATTGTCCCAGGGTGACCGTGCGCGACGGCACGGCCTTCTTCAACACCTATTCCAGGGAAGCTCAGAAGCCCAAGCCCAGGATCAAGAAGACCGGCGATGCCGCGCAGGATGCCGCGGCCCAGGCCGAGGCTGACGCCGCTGCTGCAACGCCGCCCGACGATTCGGCCAATATCATCTACCAGGCGTCGGTCAGCGACGTGACACGCGACTGCAGCCGTGCCAACGGCCAGTTGGCGATGAAGATTGCGGTCGCCGGCAAGATTGTCCCCGGACCGAAGTTTTCTCCAGGCACGATCACCATGCCGATCCGAACGGCGGTGATGCACGGCACCCAGGTCCTCTATTCGCAGCTCCACCAGTATCAGGTCCAGGTCACCGATCCTTCCGTTGCCACGCAGTTCGTCTTCACCGATTCCAATGTCGTCGTGCCCGAGCCGACGGCCCAGGATTATCAGGCCTTTGCCGGCTATGACGAAACCGCGCATCAGGCAACGGCCAACAAGTCGAAGAAGACCCGCCGCAAGAGGGCTGCCGCGACGAACTAGGTCTCGGCAGTTGCATGAGGCGTGCGTCGCGGCGCACGCTTCTCAGGCGTCCGACCACTCCGACAGCGCGGCGATCACGCTTTTCAACTCTGCCCAGCGGCGGATCACCGTTTCGGCGCCGGCCTCGGTGAGCGCGTCGGCATGGCCGGGATAACTGTGTCCCGCGCCGGTGAAGCCGATCACCCGCATGCCCGCCGCCCTTGCGCCGTGGACGCCGTGCACGGAATCCTCGATGACGAAAGTGTTCGCCGGGTTGGCGTTGAGTTTCTCCGCCGCGAACAGGAACACGTCCGGCGCCGGTTTCGTTTTCGCGGTCGGTGTTTCCATCGCCGAAAAAATCCGGTCGGTGAAAAACGGCAGAAGATGCACCTTTTCCAGCATGAATTCGATCCTCTCGGAGCGTGAATTCGAGCAGACGCAGCGCGGCACGGTTACCGCGGCAACGGCCTCGCGCGCGCCATCGATGGCGCGGACGTCACTGCGCAGTTTGCGGTCGACCAATTGTTCCTCCCTGTCGATCAGAGAGGCTTGGAAGGGAATGCGGGACTTTTCCTCGACCCGCAGCATGATGTCCTTGAAGGTCAGGCCGGCATAGCTCTCCGAAATCTCCTCAGCCGATATCTCGTATCCGGCCAAGGTCAAAAGCTCGGCGTCGACGCGGGCGGCGATGATCTCGGAATCGACGAGCACGCCGTCGCAATCGAAGATGACAAGGTCTGGCTGGGGCATGGTGATCCGGACAATGGGAGGGCGAAGTGGCCTCGGAAGGCTCAGGCGGCGCGGCATACACCAACAGGGCCGCCTTCGCAAATTCGCCACACCAGTCCCTTGCCTTCACGGAATATTTACGCTGATCGGTAACCATAACCAGGAGTAAACAGTAACGCGTGCCTTGGGTGTCAGAATGTCTGCCGTGCGTCTTCTCGACGAGCTTTCCCACGCTCCCCAGCAATCCGAATGGCTGGACACGATCCTCAAGGGCGACTGCGTCGCCGCGCTAGACCGGCTGCCCGAAAAATCGATCGACGTCATCTTCGCCGATCCGCCCTACAATCTGCAGCTCGACGGCGACCTGCACCGCCCTGATCAGTCGAAGGTCGACGCCGTTGACGACGATTGGGACCAGTTCGAGAGTTTCGAGGCCTATGATGCTTTCACGCGTGCCTGGCTGCTGGCGGCGCGCCGGGTGCTGAAGCCCAACGGCACCATCTGGGTCATCGGCTCCTATCACAACATCTTCCGTGTCGGCGCCAAGATGCAGGATCTCGGCTTCTGGATCCTAAACGACGTCGTCTGGCGCAAGACCAACCCAATGCCGAATTTCCGCGGCCGCCGCTTCCAGAACGCGCATGAGACGATGATCTGGGCCACGCGCGACCAGAAGGGCAAGGGTTACACCTTCAACTACGAAGCCATGAAGGCGTCCAACGACGATATCCAGATGCGCTCCGACTGGCTGTTTCCGATCTGCACCGGCGGCGAGCGGCTGAAGAACGACAATGGCGACAAGCTGCACCCGACGCAGAAGCCGGAAGCGCTGCTTGCCCGCATCATGATGGCCTCGACCAAACCGGGCGACATCGTGCTCGATCCGTTCTTCGGCTCCGGCACCACCGGCGCGGTGGCCAAGCGCCTCGGCCGCCATTTCGTCGGCATCGAGCGCGAGCAGGCCTACATCGACGCCGCCAACGAGCGCATCGACGCGGTGCGGCCGCTGGATGGTGCCGATCTCACCGTTCTCACGGGCAAGCGCGCCGAGCCGCGCGTTGCCTTCGTCAGCCTGATCGACACCGGCCTGATGATGCCGGGTGCGACGCTCTACGATGCCAAGAAGCGCTGGGCGGCCAAGGTGCGGGCCGACGGCACGGTGGCGATCGGCGACAGCGCCGGTTCGATCCACAAGGTCGGCGCCGAAGTGCAGGGGCTGGATGCCTGCAACGGCTGGACCTTCTGGCATTATGAGCGCAGCGGTGGCCTGACCCCGATCGACGAGCTTCGCCGCATCGCGCGGCTCGGCATGGAGCGGGCAGGGGCCTGAGCCCCTGCCAATTGCTTCGAATGCCTTTGATTCAAAGGCTCAACGGATCGCGCGAAGCGATTCAAATCAGGCCTTGATTCCGAGACGTTCAAGGTCTGCTTGAAGCGTCCTTGCGTCGGTGAACAGCACCGATTGCCAGCCTGCCGCCTTGGCGCCGTCGACATTCTTCTGGCTGTCATCGATGAACAGCGTCGCGGCCGGTTCGAGGCCGAATGCGGCGACGTGGTGATCGTAGATGGCTCGGTCGGGCTTGATCTGGCGAATATCGGCCGACACCGTCACGCCGCGCGGACGATTGAGGAAATCGAAGCGCTCGCGGGCCTCGGCCAGCGTGTCGCTGGCGAAATTGGTCAGCATGGTCACGTCGTGGCCGCTCTCGATCAGACCGACCATGATGGCGACGCTGTCCTCATAGGCATGCGGCACCATCTCGTGCCAGTGGCGGCGGAAACCGCGGATGTTTTCCGCGTGATCGGGATGGTCCGCGATCAGCAGCGCCTCGGCCTCTTCCCAGGTCCGGCCGCGATCCTGCTCGATGTTCCAATCATGCGTGCAGACATTGTCGAAAAACCACTTTCTCTCTTCGGCATCCGGAATGAGGCGGCTGAACGGAATGTTGGGATCGTAGTGGATCAGCACGCGGCCGATATCGAAAACGATGTGGCGTATTTCAGTCATGGGGCCTCTTTGCACTGTGTGGCGACGGCTTTTTCGTCGCGCCGGGTATCGCAGCCTCGATTGCCTTTTTCATGACAGTCGGCAGCGCCTCGCCGGAAATCTCGTGAGCGAGCGACCAGAAATGCCCGTCTGGCGCATCACCTTTGATGTGAGCGTGAAAGACTTCGAGTTCGAGAGCGAAATGCGTGAAGACATGCGCAATGCGGCCCGCATGCCGCCAGTCGGCGGGAAACGGCGCGGCCGCTTGCGTGGTTGCCCCATCGATCCGCGCGGTCCAGCCTGTCGTCGGCACCTCGGTCATGCCGCCGAGCAAGCCCTTCTCGGCCCGTTTGCGCAGAAGGATGGCGCCGTCGGCCCGTACGGCGACAAAGGCCGCGCCGTGCCGCTGCGGCTTGTCGGCCTTGGGCAGGCGCACCGGGAAGTGCTCGGGATCGCCTGAAACGACCGCGTCGCAGTCTTCGCGCAGCGGGCACAGCATGCAGCGTGGCCGGCGTGGCGTACAGATGGTGGCGCCGAGATCCATCATCGCCTGGGCGAAGTCGCCAGGCCTTATCCCGGGCACCATGCGCTCGACATGGGCGCGGATCTCGGGCTTGGCTTCGCTGAGCGGGGTTGTGATCGAAAACAGCCGGGAGATGACACGTTCGACATTGCCGTCGACAACCGCGGCGGGGCGGTCGAAGGCAATCGCCGTGATGGCCGCCGACGTATAGGCGCCGATGCCGGGCAATTCTCTCAAACCAGTCTCCGTGTCGGGAAACCGGCCGCCACGCGCAGCCACAAGATCGGCACAGGCCTTGAGATTGCGGGCGCGGGAGTAGTAGCCGAGCCCGGCCCAGGCCTTCATCACGTCCTCCGCTGGCGTCGCGGCCAGCGCCTCGACATCGGGCCATTTCTCGACGAAAATCCGGAAATAGGCCTTCACTGCTTCGACGGTGGTCTGCTGCAGCATGACCTCGGAGAGCCAGATGCGGTAGGGATCAGGCCGCACGCCGCGTGCATGCTCACGGGGCGTGATGCGCCACGGCAATTCACGGTGATGCACATCATACCAGCCGAGCAGGCGGGATGCGATATCGTCGCTGACACCGGATGCAGCTGTGCTGCTATCTCCAGATGCAGCTATGCTGCTATCTGCGGATGTGGCTTTGCCACTATCCCAGGATGCGGTCTTGCGGGTCTGGTCTGCTGGTGCCATTGATCTTGTATTGGCCTGGCCGGTATCTGCTGGGTCGTCGCTGGAGGACGTACATGGCAGGGAGAACGCCCTACGGCAATCCCGTCCCGGTCAGCGATCTCGCGACCAGGATCCTCGATCCGGTGCTGCGCAAGCGGGCCGGCATTTCGATCGGCCTCGTCCAGTCATGGGACGAGATCGCCGGCCCACGGCTGGCCAGCCACTCGCGCCCCGAAAAAATCCAGTGGCCGCGCCGTATGCATGAGGACGATCCGTTCGAGCCGGCCGTGCTGGTCATTGCCTGCGAAGGCATGGCGGCACTTCATCTGCAGCACGAGACGGGCGAGATCATCAACCGGGTCAACGCCTTCCTCGGCTTCACCGCCATCAACCGCATCAGGATCCTGCAGAAGCCGGTGACAGCCGACAAAGGAAAGCGCAGACCGGCCCTGAGACCGCTGACCGCGGCTGAGAAGACGAAATTGTCGGGGACTGTCGGCCTGGTCGATAATGAAGGACTGCGCGCCTCGCTGGAGAAACTTGGCGCGACCATTATTGGGGAGAGAAAATCATAGGCGTCTTGAAGAAAGTCATGGATTCGTCGTCTATATCTCGCATTCGTGATCGCCCTTGTCAGGTTTCGCGATTGGATTGGGGATCGAGATGCCTTAATTCGCGCCAACTCTCGCCTTTTCGTGTCTTTGCATTGCAAAATCCAACCCTTGTCAGGTGATTCGTATGAACCGTCCCCCGTTTGGCCAAAGCTTGTCTCGCAGAAACGTCCTGTCTTCGCTGGCCGCCATTCCGGCGGTGGCCCTGCTCGCGGCCTGCAGCGACTCTGGCGAGGAGGCGAAGGCTGCGAATGTGAAGCCCGCTGAGCCGGCCGCTCCCGCAAAGCCGGCCACGCCGGCCGCCGCCACCGCGCCGGAAGCCCAGGGCACCGTGGACATGACGGAACTGATGAAGCCGGGCGCGCTGCCCGACAAGCAGCTTGGCAAGGACGACGCCAAGGTCACCATCGTCGAATACGCCTCGATGACCTGCCCGCATTGCGCGCATTTCGCCGAGACCACCTTTCCGGACCTGAAGACCAAGTACATCGACACCGGCAAGGTTCGCTACATCCTGCGCGAATTCCCGTTCGACCCGAGCGCCGAAGCCGGTTTTATGCTGGCGCGCTGCGCCAAGGATAACTATTACCCCATGGTCGACGTCCTGTTCCGGCAGCAGGCGAACTGGGTTGGCGTCCAGAATACCAAGGATGCGCTGCTGCAAATCTCGAAGCTCGCCGGTTTTACACAGGAGTCCTTCGAGGCCTGCTTGACGGACCAGAAACTTCTGGACGATGTGAGATCGGTCCAGAAGCGCGGCGCCAATGAATTCAAGGTCGACTCGACACCGACCTTCTTCATCAACGGTAAGACCTACAAGGGGGCGATGTCGATTGAGGAAATGTCGGCCATCATCGACCCTCTGCTCTGACGTCCAGTCAGCCCTGAGGCGGCGGCGCTTCGGCGTGCGCGGCTTCTCGTTGTGCTGCGAATTCCTTTCGCAAAACCACGGAAATCCGCTTAGCGGGCGGCGCGAATGAAGTTTTCGCGCCTTCGCCTCCTTGGTTTCAAATCTTTCGTCGAGCCTGGCGAGTTCGTCATCGAACGCGGCCTGACCGGCATTGTCGGGCCCAATGGCTGCGGCAAGTCGAACCTTGTCGAGGCGTTGCGCTGGGTGATGGGCGAAAGCTCCTACAAGAATATGCGCGCGTCCGGCATGGACGACGTCATCTTCTCCGGCTCGGGCACGCGTCCGGCGCGCAACACCGCCGAAGTGACGCTCTTCCTCGACAACAGCGACCGCTCGGCGCCCGCTGCCTTCAACGATGCCGACGAACTGCAGGTGTCGCGCCGCATCGAGCGCGAGGCCGGTTCGCTTTACCGTATCAACGGCAAGGAGGCCCGCGCCAAGGACGTGCAGCTTCTGTTCGCCGACCAGTCGACCGGTGCGCGTTCGCCGTCGATGGTCGGCCAGGGCCGCATCGGCGAACTGATCCAGGCCAAGCCCCAGGCACGCCGCGCCCTGCTCGAAGAGGCGGCAGGCATTTCCGGCCTGCACACCCGCCGCCACGAGGCAGAACTGCGGCTGAAGGCGGCCGAACAGAACCTGGAACGGCTGGACGACGTCGTCGGCGAGCTGGAAAGCCAGATCGAAAGCCTGAAGCGCCAGGCGCGCCAGGCGTCCCGCTTCAAGAACCTGTCGGCCGATATCCGCAAGGCAGAAGCGACGCTGTTGCATCTGCGCTGGACGCTGGCCAAAACCCAGGAAGGCGAGGCGCGATCGGCGCTGGCGGTTGCCACGGCACTGGTCGGCGACCGCGCCGCGGCCCAGATGGCCGCCGCCAGGGAGCAAGGCATAGGCGCCCATCGGCTGCCGGACCTGCGCGACGCGGAAGCCGCCGCCGCCGCTGCCTTCCAGCGCCTCTCGATCGCCAAGTCGCAGATCGAAGAGGAAGCCGGCCGCATCCGCGCCCGTCAGAGCGAACTCGAGCGCCGGCTGCAGCAGCTCGACGGCGATATCGCGCGTGAGGAG
>NZ_RZPL01000710.1:0-2880 GCF_004022805.1 Mesorhizobium sp. M7A.F.Ca.CA.002.04.1.1
GTCCGGCGAGGAGATCAAGCAGTTGATCGCCGGCCACAAGCCCGCACGCGACCTCGGCGACGATACGCCGCCAAGTCGTGGCTCGGCCGTGCCGAAGTCCGGCGGCCGCCGCAAGAAGGGTCCTGAGCCCGAAGGCGGTATGGAACCACAGCCGTCGAGCTGAGTTCGGCCACCGATTTCATCGAACGCCGCGGCTTGCTCCGCGGCGTTTTTTGTTTTTGGCGTTGGGGAGGAGTTGTCCGCGACCTCGCATCTGCGACGGTGACGATTGGCGAAAGTCTAGGTGATAGCCAATCTCCCCCACAAGGGGGAGATTGGCAACGTCGCCGCTGGCGTGCCCTCGAAGGCAACAAAAAGGCCCGCGAACCCTGCGGTTCGCAGGCCTTCTCTTCTTCAGATGTCTTGTCGCTCAGCTCTTCAGCTTGGCATTGCACAGGCTGTAATAACCGCCGCCCTTCTGGATCCAGCGAAGGCCGTTCAACGTGCCCGCGTCCTTGTTGCCATGGTAGCCCTGGAGACAGGTCTTCATGCGCGCCTTCGCGGGCTTTTCGGTCTTGAACTCGGCGGCCAGCGTGGTCGGAAATGTCACGCCCGCGGGCGCTACAGTGGGGGCGACCGCCGCGCTGGTTTCTTTTTTCGTCTGCGGCTCGGTTTTGACCGTATCCTCGCTGACACTGTCCGCTGCTGATGTCGCGCACTTCTCCTTGCGAAAAGCCGTCCAGTCCATGCCGTTCAGAGTGCCGCCTTCCTTGGCTGTTCGATAGGTCTCGCCGCATTCCTTCATCGTCAGTGCGCTTGCGGGGGCGACGCTCCAAGCGACAAATGCGGTCGCAGCCAATACCGCCAATTTCAAACCGTGCATAAGACCCTCCTGGTTGATAATAAGTTTGACGTCTTTTTGTATATGGTTTGTTCTCTATATGTTCAACCAGAATCTTTACGGACTACCGATGAGCTTGGCGGTGGGCAGTGTAGGCGAATTGATGATGCCGGCAGCCCGGCGACATGCAGATGCGAGCAAGGCAGTGTGCGTCTTCGCGCAACAAAAAAGGCCCGCGCATCTTGCGATGCGCGGGCCTTTGTTTGGAGACTATGGCTAAGCGATCAGCTCTTCAGCTTGGCGTTGCACAGGCTGTAGAAGCCGCCGCCCTTCTGGATCCACTTCAGGCCGCCAAGCGAATTGGCGTCCTTGAGGGCATAGTACTGGTCGAGGCAGGTGTGCATACGGCCCTTTCCGGGGGTCTCGCTGGTATATTTCGGCGAGATCGCGGACGGGAAGGTGACGCCCTTGGGCGCAGCCGTCGTCGGCTTCGCCGGCTCCTTGGTGTAGCTCGCCTCGTCGGCGGCCGGCACGGTGTCGTCATCCGAGGCGGCTGCGCCGCACTCGGTCTTGCGGAAGTCGTTCCACTTCATGCCGTTCAGCGTGTTGGCCGTCTTGGCGGCCTGATACTTGGTGCTGCATTCGGCCATGCTCAGGCCCTTGCCGCCATTGTCTGCGGGAGCGGCGGGAGCCGCGGCGGCCTTGGTGGTCGCCGGCTTGGCGGCGGCAGCGGCGGATGCACCGGCGGCGCATTCGGATTTGCGGAAGTCGTTCCACTTCATGCCGTTCAGCGTGCCGGCAGCCTTCGCCGCCTGATACTTGGTGCTGCATTCCTTCGCCGTCAGGCCCTTGGCCGTGCTGTCGTCCGCCGCGGCGGCAGCCTTCGTGGTGTCGGTCGCTTTCTTGGCATCGGCCGGCTTGGCGTCGGTCGTCGCTGCGGCGTCGGTACCGCACTGAGCCTTGCGGAACTGGTTCCAGGTCGCTCCGGCCAGTGTCCCCGCATCCTTGGCGGCGTTATACTTCGTGCTGCACTCGGCCATCGTCAGTGCGTTGGCTGGCGCGGCCAGGAACAAGGTCGCGACGGCGAGGCCGGTCAAAGTGGCAAGTCGGTGGATGAGCATAGCGTTTCTCCGTTGCAGCAGCCCATGATACGTCCCTGCAAATCAATAACGCTCAACGGTCGGTTGCGCCAGATGCTAAGTGGCGTATATATCGCCGAAAATCGGCTTCTCCCGATAAGGTGATGAAATCGTTGTCCGTTGCCTGGTTCAGAGCAAGATTTTCCTGGTGCATCCGCGCTGAAAGGCTCGAATGACTTGTATATTGCAGCATGGCAGTCTGGGCATGTCAGGTTGCGGCCACGTTGTGTGCAGTGCACAACAATGGTTTTCTAAGGATTGGTAACGTATAATCACACAATGTGATCATAGCGCCCTGGCCACTTGTGGCATGACGTGCCGGGGAAGAAACGTCGAGGAAGCTGACTGGCATGGCAGGGAATTATTTCGGCACGGACGGCATTCGCGGACGCGCCAACAAGTTTCCGATGACCGCTGAAATCGCGATGCGGGTCGGCATGGCCGCCGGCCTTTCTTTCCAGCGCGGCAGCCATCGACATCGTGTCGTGCTCGGCAAGGACACCAGGCTTTCCGGTTATATGATCGAGAATGCCATGGTCGCCGGTCTTTGTGCCGCCGGCATGGACGTGTTCCTGCTCGGCCCGATCCCGACGCCGGCTGTCGCCATGCTGGTGCGTTCGCTGCGCGCCGATATCGGCGTCATGATCTCGGCCTCGCACAACCCCTATTACGACAACGGCATCAAGCTGTTCGGACCCGACGGCTACAAGCTCTCCGACGAGATCGAGGAGCGCATCGAGAGCATGCTCGACAGGGATATCGAACTGGCGCTCGCCGACTCCGACGGGCTTGGCCGCGCCAAGCGCGTCGACGGCGTGCATGACCGCTACATCGAATTCGCCAAGCGCACCTTGCCGCGCTCGATGTCGCTCGCGGGCTTGAGGATCGTCGTCGATTGCGCCAATGGCGCGGCCTACAAGG